>DAOVJH010000020.1 GCA_030673345.1 Pseudomonadota bacterium | reverse complement strand
TAAATTGCCAACCAGTGTATTCATTTCGGCAATTTCTTCATGACTTCGCCCACAGCCTTCACAGTGTGAGCCCTCATCAGTGCACTTTCCTGTACATGGACTAAATTTCATTTAACAATTCCCCGTTAGATTCTTTAAACTTGTGATCAATAAATATTTATTAATCCAATACGTGCGAAACCAGGCCATCAGCCAGTTTCGGCTCAAACCAGGTCGATTTAGGCGGCATCACTTCATCCGCATCAGCCACTGCCATCAAAGCTTCCATACTGGTCGGATACAATGAAAAAGCAATCGCCATCTCACCGCTATTAACGCGTTTTTCCAGCTCACCCAGACCGCGGATTCCACCGACGAAATCGATGCGGGTATCCGTGCGCGGATCAGAGATGCCCAGTACCGGTTCAATCAGGTTATTCGCCAGCAAACTAACGTCAAGCGACGCCACAGGGTCGTTTGGCACCAGTTCAGAATTAATGTTCAGACGATACCACTGGCCATCAACATACATACCAAACTCTGTCGCTTTGGCTGGTTTAACCGCCGCTGACTCTTCAGTAACGCTAAAAGCTGTTTTTACTTTTTCCAGCACTTCATCTTTACTCAAGCCATTGAGATCAGTGATCACACGGTTGTAATCCAGGATATTCATCTGGTTATGCGGATAGATGACAGACAGGAAATAATCACAGTTCTGCTCACCATCGCCATTACCCAGATCATGGCTTTTCGCCACACGTGAGGCAGAAGCTGAACGGTGGTGGCCGTCAGCAATATAGATCGCATTCATCGCTTCAAACCCGACGCTAATCTTTTCGATGGTCGCATCATCATCGATCACCCAGAAAGTATGCTGTATACCGTCATCAGCGGTTACATCGACCAGTGGCGGCTGTTTGGTGGTCTCTTCTAAAATCGCATCCATATCAGCCTGTGACTTATAGGCCAGCAGAACGGGACCGGTCTGTGCATTTAAAGCCTCGATCTGGCGCACACGGTCGTCTTCTTTCGCCGGACGGGTATATTCGTGCTTGCGAACACGATTGATATCGTAATCGGCAACCGAAGCAGCGGCGACCAGACCCACCTGCGAATGGCCATCCATGATCAAACGGTAAGCGTAATAACAGGGTTTATCCTCACGTATCAAAATGCCCTCTTCCAGCATCTTCTGAAGGTTTTCAGCAGATTTGGCGTAAACCGACGGATCATAGGGGTCAGTGCCTTCCGGCAGATCAATCTCCGCCTTAGAAATATGCAGAAAGCTCCATGGACGCCCTGCAGCACGTTCACGCGCCTCGGCAGAGTTCAAAACATCATAAGGCGGCGCAACGACTTCTTCGGCACGCTCTGGAACCGGACGCAGACCGGCAAAAGGCTTAATTAATGGCATTGTATTTCTCGGGTCAATTTTTTGATGTGCGGATTATACAGTATCAACAGAAAACCGGGGGCAGACAACGGCTTAATCTGGAACGTAAACCAACAGTAAGTGTCATAGTTTCTGCATTCAGACTATTAAAGAGGCAGATACACTTATTCCAAATAGTAGCTATATAAAAACAAAGGAGAAAAATTATGAAGAAATATATGATAGGCAGTACAGCATTAAGAGTGACATTTATATTAATCGGGTTGTTTATTGCTTTAGGTATATGGTTGACAGGTTTTGACGTGGTGCATTGGGTATTGTTTTTACCGGCAGCCTTCCTTGTATTTGCTGGCGTAACGGGGATATGTCCCAGCCTTATAATCAATAAAAAGATTTTCAAAGAAAGTTAATACTGACAGGGCATCTCAAATAAAGAAATAAGGCACAAAATCGGGGCAGAGAGCACGCTCTTGAAGATCAGAAACAATTACTCTCTGCCCTCTTTAATCTCTAGAGCACAGACTGATCACTCTTTTTTTTCAGTCTCATCCTGACCCGCATCTTCATTCCATATCGGATTACTCAGATCCTCGGGGTGAAGTTTTTCACGTTCGATAGTATGCAGGTGCCAATAAGACTTATCGATTACGCCTTCGCTATATTCTTGTTTCTGGTCATGGTCAAATGGACACCACCAGTTTTCAACGACCATGACAAGATAGGCTGCATACCTGAATAACGCAACACTTAAAGGGCAATATAACTTGCAATTGAAAATCCAGTAGAACCTGCATGCGCGTAAGTTATACCAGGCTGCACCTGTCGAATAAGTAATCTGATTATCGTATTGATAACGGTGCGTAGCCCAGGCAGGAACAAAATCCCAATATGAACGTATATTCATACCGCCAATCCATTTTAAATGCGTTTTTACTAGTAATACACCAAGCAGAACAAACGGCGTAGTTGTTATAATCGGAAAATAGATCAGTGGCACACCAAGAAAAACTTTCCACGTTGGCTGCTTTAAATAATTCGAGCCTATTCTTACTCGTTCCATAAAAATTTACCTTGTTAAAAATATCTTTGATGACTGCGTTAGATACCAATTTAACATATCATTTTCAAATGACTACTATCGGCCAGATAGCGGGCGCATGTGATTGCCTGAGTTTTAACCCTTCCCCCTCAATTTGCGGGGACAAGTTGTTCTTTTTATCTCTATTATTAGCGGGTCGTTTGCACACGGTGCATGATTATATCAACCAGACCCTGTACGATCTCAGTTCGACCCGTGTTGATATGCTGACCTTCGGTCCATATCACCTCATAAGGCTGAGATGCTGAACGATGCAATGCCGCTACGCTAGTAAGCGGCAATTCTTTATCGTCTTTGGAATTGATGAAGACAAGCTTTCGCGGACTAATGCGCCAAAGCCAGTTTTCAGGCCGCAAGGACTTAACCGCAATCAGGCGTGCGCCAGCCCACGCCACCAACTTGCGCAACCAGGTGACATTGATTCGTCCCTTCAACTTATGTGCGATGACCTTTTCCGGTTCACCCGCACCGTGTACCAGCCAGGTACGGGTCACACGCTGATCTAGCGCCGCCGGTATACTGACAAAAAATGCCCCCAGGCTGACACCTACCAGTTCGACCTGTTGCTTATCGACAGACTGTTGCGCAAGCAAATAGTCCAGTGCCAGTAAAACAGCCGGTACCGTATCACGTACTGATTGTTGATACTGCCTCACATCAATGCTTTTCATTCCTTCACGTGCCCACTCATCGTGGTGGGGGTAAGATATTGCAGCGAGGACAATAGGCTGTTGCTGCGAGACTTGATGAACCGCTTCGCAACCAGTGCGTAAACCGCCGAGAATGAAAACAAGCGGATAACCTTGTGCACTACGCTTTTGTGGAAGTCGTGTAGTCATTTTAACCTTCAGACCACTATTTGAATGTAATGTAATACGTCTGAAGATCGAGTTGCCATCTTGCCATTCACGTTCGATATCGATCGATTGTAACAGTCCCTTACGCTGATAAAACTCATCGCTCGGGTCAGATAGATCTGGCAGAATCGACCAGACCACATAGGATGGGACGATGACGCATAATCCCAAAATACTCCATAGAACAATGCGAAACCAACTGAAACCCGACGGCATGTCCCCTCTATAACTCATCTAACACTCTCAATTTATTTCTTCACGTTAATCGGCTGTTTCATCATGAAATAAAACCCTCAGCGGGAAGAACAGAAAGAATAAAAGCCCTTTTAGCAAAAGTCTATCTAATCATTCCCACCGACAAACCTCAATCGCAGTCTTTCATTAACATTACCTGACAGGTAATTTTGAATCGCGATCAGTTTTTTAGGATTGGTCAATTATTAATCTCACCACCTCCCTTTAACAGTCCTTTTGCCTTAAAATAACAGGACTTCTAAATTTAAACTAAAGCGGAAAATTCTAACGTGATCATTAAACCAAAAACTCGCGGTTTTATTTGTATAACAACTCATCCAACTGGTTGCGAAGCCAATATCAAAGAGCAGATAGCGCGGGTAAAAGCCGATGGCCCCGTTGCAAATGGTCCTAAGAAGGTCTTAGTGATCGGCGCATCAACCGGTTATGGTATGGCGTCACGCATTACCGCTGCCTTCGGTTCAGGCGCAGCCACTTTAGGTGTGTTTCTGGAAAAGCCGGCAACGGAGAAAAAGCCCGGTTCTGCTGGCTGGTATAACTCAGGCGCTTTTGAAAAAGCCGCACACGCGGAAGGCCTTTATGCAAAAAGCATCAATGGCGACGCTTTCTCAAATGAGATGCGTGATAAAGCTATCGAAATGATTAAGGAAGACCTGGGCCAGGTTGACCTCGTAGTTTACTCGCTGGCCTCACCTGTACGAAAACTGCCAGAAACAGGCGAAGTCATTCGCTCAGTATTAAAACCAATCGGTGACACATACAAAGCCACTGCGGTCGATACCAGCAAAGACATCCTCATCGATGCAGAAATAGAACCCGCAACGGAAGAAGAGATACAGAACACCGTTACCGTGATGGGCGGTGAAGACTGGGAATTGTGGATGAGCGCATTGAAAGATGCCGACGTATTGGCTGATGGTGTAAAAACAGTCTCATACAGCTACATCGGTACCGATATCACCTGGCCTATCTACTGGCACGGTGCACTAGGTAAAGCCAAAGAAGACATGGATAGAGCCGCAGCCGTTTTGCGCGATTCACTTGCCAACATCAATGGCACAGCAAATGTGGCAGTACTCAAGAGCGTCGTCACACAGGCATCCGCAGCCATACCGGTAATGCCTTTATATATCGCAATCGGTTTTAGGGTAATGAAAAATCTTGGTATTCACGAAGGCTGCATCGAACAGATAAACCGCATGTTCCGCACTCAATTATATAAAGATAGCGGAGCAGACCTGGATGATACAGCCCGTATCCGTATGGATGACTGGGAGCTGCGTGACGATGTGCAAAACAAAGTCAAAGAACTCTGGCCACAGATAACCAATGAAAACATTTTCGAATTAAGCGATTACCAGGGTTATAAGGATGAATTTTTGAAACTGTTTGGTTTTGGTATCGAAGGCATTGATTATGAAGCAGATGTCGATACACTGATTGGCTTCGAGCCTGTAACAATTTAAGCAGATAGTTAAAAATCAAAAGGGATTCCTTCCTTTAATTTAAAAAATTAGTTGCACTTTCAGAACAACATATCGGGGCGGGGCGCGGCCTGGTAGCGCGCTTCGTTCGAGACGAAGAAGTCGGAGGTTCAAACCCTCTCACCCCGACCACCTAAGCCTCAATATTTTTTACTTAGGACGAGGCAAAATTTAATCTCTAGCACGGAGCTGTCTGCAAACAAATATAGAACAGTTTATCCCCATTAAAGAATTTACATTATAAATGCATCGGTTTGGTTGAAGCGGGGATGTACAAAACAGCCAAATAAGACCAGGTAAAACAACTTTATACTGAATATAGCAATATTAAATAATGACACAAATCAAAGAATAAAATCACTCCAGTAGTATGATGACAGGATGTATCGGTCGTTAACAGGCCTTGATCCAGTAAAAATAACCAGGAAGAACACGATGACTGACGAAGAAAAAAAGACTGAATCTGACGTTGCAGCCAAACCGAAAGCCAAACCTAAGGTCAGCGCTAAAACCAAGGCGAAACCGAAAGCCAAACCTAAAGCCAAACCTAAGGCTAAACCTAAAGCAGAAGCCAAAGCAGCGACTAAAACGAATACTGCGGATGTTTCACCCTACTTGAAAAAAGACACCAAAAGCGAGTCATCCCATGCTTCACCAAAAAAGACCTGGTCTTTGACCACAATGGGATTACTACTAGCCGCCGTTGTTCTTATGCCTCTAACCGCCTATAAGTTTAATGAAGAATTCAACAATCTATCTACACAGGCAAACTTACCGGCAAATACAGTGAACGCAGAAACCGCATCAACAGCGATGACACCAGGAAATCCTGATAGCAATCATGCAGACACGCCATCGGTACAGTCACAGGAACAGGCAGCAAGCTACAACGAAATGATACAGCAACATCGCCAGGAATTTAAAAAAGAAGTACAGTCAAGACAACAACAATATCAAACAAGGATGACAGCACTTCAGCAAGAGCGAACCAAAACCATTGAAAAACAAAAAGAAAAATTTCAACGTTTTAAACTAGAACAACAGAAAGCAAGAATGAAAATACAGGGAATACAGGAACAGATTTATGTATTACATGGACAAATAAACCAGATCATGCAGGAATCACATCCGCAGCATATGCATTAAACAAAGAACCTGTCTGGTTTTTACCCACTTGCGAGCATCTTCAATTGACCATTAGGTGACAGGCCACTATTAAAAACTATACATGTCCAATTATTCGTGGCCTGTCACCTATTACTCCTAACCCAACTGCGGAACAATAGCCCTCCTCAACGGTTTTATGGCCAGGAAAATTAATACAAACGCACTGACCCATGAAACCACATCCGGCAACATCGCATGTGCCTCACCCAGACTGGCTTCGATCTGCCATCTCTGTGCTTCGAGCAACCATTCCAACAGTAGCCCCATCATCAAGCTGAGAACCGACAGACCAAATAGATACATACCTGTTACCTTCAAGCCTAGCTCCTGTTTGAGCAGAGCAAAACTGGCGATATTGGTCGCTGGGCCAACCAGCAGAAAAACCAGCACCGCACCGGGAGAAACACCTGCCAGTAACAGTCCTGCAGCCACTGGAGTCGACGCCACTGCGCAGATATACATCGGTATGCCTACCACTAGCATAACCAGCATCGCAGTCAGACCGCCACCCCACTGCGCCAGCCAGTCGGGTGGAATAAAGGTCAGCATGATACCTGCCAGTATGATACCGAAAGCCATCCATTTTGAAATATCATCAAGTAGTTCTGCCCCGGCATAAGATAGAACTTTCATCAATTTATTCTGTGATCGTTTCTCTGACCGCTTGTCTTTATTGCCCTCTGAGCAACATGAAGGTTCAGATTTTTGTTCGGCGCAGCACGATGAACTTTCAACTTCTGCTTCCTGTACTTTTGAAGAACAGCAGCTTGCCGTTATTGTCTCTGATGACGGTGCTTTCTCTTCTGATGTCTTATCATCAGCGATCAGCGTCGTCAGCAACCCAGTACCTACGGCATTAACTAATGCCGAAACGGGACGAAAGATCGCCATCACCGGACCCATCAATGCATACGTGACTGCGACTGAGTCTATACTGGTCTCGGGCGTGGAAATTAAAAAAGATACGGTCGCTTCTTTTGATGCGCCGGCACGGTGCAGACCGATAGCTGCTGGCAGTACGCCGCAAGAACATAATGGCAGAGGTGCGCCAAATAACGCGGCGCGTAATATCGCGCCGATGCCGTTACCGCCAACCCAGCGCTGCATGGTATCTTCCGCGATAAATGATTTGATAAACCCCGCCGCCAGCAGGCCAAGGAGCAGCCAGAAAGCTGTATCGAGAAAAACCAGCCAGATATTGTTCAACAACTCAGCAACCATGCTACCCTACTCTCTTTCGAAACCTGAAGTATCATCTTAAAACTTCATCATGGCACTGATAGTGTGAACCTGGCAAGCTTTAGATAGTCACACCAATAATCATAACCATTTGAGCAAACAATGCTAAACATAATCCCTGTCCTTATTGTCGTTTCCAGTATGCAGGCCGTGCAGCCAATCATCATCGAGAAGCCCGATCTGTATGTCGAGCTCACCCCCAGAACACCGAACCAGATGGGTTCATTTTATGAGGCGCGCGGCTTTCCTAAAAACATGCTGAATGTAATCAGCAAGCAGTGTTATGTAAGCATACGCATTAAGAACAAGAGCGACAAAAGGATCTGGCTGGAGCTTGCCAACTGGACGTTTTCCGGAGCAGGCAAACCCATCAAACGCGAACACCGTGATTACTGGAAAAAACGCTGGCAGGATATGGGCGTGCCGCTCAATAAACAGTCTACTTTTCGCTGGACGCTGATACCGGAAACACTCGACTATCTTCCCGACGAACAGGAAGGCGGCAATATTTTACTGCCGTTTACAAAAGGGCATTTTAGCGTACACGCGACCTTTGCCACCGGTGATAACAAACAGGGCAAGCCGATCACTATCACCACAGACAAGCTGTTTTGTGCGGAGGATGCACAGTGAAAAACATAATAAACAACTTCAAAGTATTAACTTTAATACTCACCATTATTTTTTCCGAGGCAGCCATTGCCAGCAAGGCTGCCAACGACGTCAAAGCACCTTTCGGCATCCGGCATTATGACATCGGCGCCGCACAAAACTTTACCTTACAGGATGTCGACGGTGAAAAGTTTGAATTAGATAAAACAAGAGGCCACTGGGTATTCCTGCACTTCTGGGCAAGCTGGTGCGGCCCCTGTCAAGAAGAGATGCCAACGATACAGAAACTGGCCGACAGCATGCAAGGTGAAAAATTTCAGATCGTGATGATCAATACCGCTGAAGACGAAGATACCATCTTTGAGTTTTTAGCTGCCATCGATGTTGAGTTAAATAGCCTGATGGATGTTGACGGCCTGGTAACAGAAGTATGGAAACCGCGTGGGCTGCCGACATCGTTTTTAATTAACCCGAAAGGTGAAATAAAATATCAGGCGATCGGTGGACGTGAATGGGGAAAACCTGAATACGTAAACTTTCTCAAACAGCTGCTTAAACAATCAAATTAACTTGTCATAAAAAAGCATTTCGAAAAACAGCTGGTAGGTTTGTTCGTCCAGATTTCTTATCATTTCATATTCCACATGCACATCCAGTTTGCCTTCATCGATCAGCTGCTTATTAACAACCACACCCCACATCGAATCGACCCGGTTGGGCAAAAACGAATAACGCACATCCGTAACTAAATTTTCATCTCGCCGGCTTACAGCAAGAAAACCATCTGAAAACCAGCGAAACCGTTCGATGTCTTTTGCCTGCTGGCTGTCTTCAGGCAGCCACGGATAATCACGTTTCACATCCAGTTTCTGAATCGATGTGCCTGGAATTAACTCTGTTTTCAATAAGAGTTTTACTGCATCCACGTAATAATGGCCATCATATTCATAAATAAGCTTCCACACATGGCGATTGGCAAAACTGGGCTTTACCTGTAGCCGTTCTACTGTGTGGCCACGCTGTTCAGCCAGGGCATAAACTGCATTTTCTGCACGCTGGTTTTGAATGATGCCCAGACTTAAAAATATAACCGCGTAAGCAAAAGCGAAGCGTGCATAACGCACCTTCTTTCGATAGGCGGCAAGTGCAATAAAAATAATGACGGGCAGGGTAAATAACGGATCGATAATGGATACCGTGTTCCAGGCTACACGCACATTGGAAAAAGGCCAGAATAGCTGTGTACCGTAAGAGGTACAGGCATCCAGTAAACCATGCGTGGCGTAACCTAAAAAAGAAAATAAATAAATCTGGGCAAAAGATAACTTTGCTGGCATCCACTCACGGTGGGCCCATTTTGAATTGAACAAGGGGTAAAAAATCAAACTACAGATCAAGGCACCGAAAGGTATAAATATCAGCGAATGCGTAAATTGCCGGTGAAACTCTAAAAACAGCAAGGGATCAGCATCAGAGTTAATAAACACGTCCAGATCAGGTGCCATGCCTGCAAGTGCACCGATGACTAAGGCACCAAACTGCTTCGATTTATCGTTTGCGAAGGATTGGGAAAGACTGGCGCCAAGGCTGGCTTGTGATATGGGATCCATTTTTATAAGAACTCGACAAATAAAAAACTGACACTTTACTGTCATCTCGACCAGCGGGAGAGATCTTGTACACCGGCGACAGAAAATCTCTCACATTCGTTCGAGATGACAATGCCAACTATACCAAATTGATTATATTAAAAGCAATATAAGAAAATTATAATATTCATCCAATTTGGCTTAGCCATAGAATTATCATGACCGAAAAAGAATTTACCGAGATATCACTGACCATAGGTCTGACTTTTGGCATCAGCTATATGCTGTTTATCGTGTACAAACTGGCGGAAGAGTCCAAAGCCGGCCGTTACGGCATGATGATATTGTTCGTTGGCTTAGGGCTGGGTATCTTTGGCTTTGTTGCAAAATATGCGATCAAGCTGTATCTCGCCAGCCAGCTAGCCTAACTATCTGGACGGCATTTCCTGCTGCATAGTATGTCCACTATGATCCATACCGTGCTTATGCCCGCCACTCAGGGCTTTCGTTAATATCATCGCGCCGAAAGCAATCAACAGGATACCTGCGATATAACGCGTCCACTTATTCCGAGTGAAATGCTGAAGTTTTTCGGCAAAGCCCCCCATCGCCAGGAGCATCGGCAATGTACCGACACCAAATGCCAGCATCAACATGGCACTTTTAGCCGCATCACCCGAAGTGGCAGCCCATGCCAGTGTGCTATACACCAGCCCACAGGGCAGCCAGCCCCAGAAAAAGCCCACACCAAGTGCCTGCGCAGGAGAACTTACCGGCATAAAACGCTGCCCTACCGGTTCTATCAAACGCCAGAAATAGCCGCCCAGCTGCTCCAGGTATCTCATCGTCTGCAGCCAGCCGCCGATATAGATTCCCAGTGCGACCATAAACAGACCGCCGACTATACCGCCAACAGGAAAGCTGCCTATCTGGAAAAAATCACCTGCCGAACTACTCAATAAACCGACGATGAGGCCCGCTAGTGAATAACTGATCAAACGCCCGATATTATAGGTGAATAGGTAAGGCAACAGCTTCAGCCATGACTGACGTGTTGTTTCCGGCAAGCCCATGGTCAACGCGCCAACGATACCGCCACACATGCCGATACAGTGCGTCGAACCCAACAACCCGATCATGAAGGCTGCGAGCAGCGTTAACTCACCCATTCGTGCAGACTAAAACTTTTTACGTAATGGAATATCCATTGGCTGTTTTATACTTATCGCACCACGCAGGTCACCTAGCTTGTAACCTGTTGCCTGGTCAAACGGATATTGCTTATCCAGTTCAGCTTTCACTGTCCCGGGAATCTGTTCATCACTGCCATGGCAATTC
>DAOVJH010000118.1 GCA_030673345.1 Pseudomonadota bacterium | reverse complement strand
TCGATAATCTCGGCACCTTGCTCCTGCATGAGTAATGCCTGCTTGATAGCATTATCAAGTTGATTGAACCGACCGCCGTCGGAGAATGAATCGGGGGTGACGTTTAGGATACCCATCACCACCCATTGGTTTGAGCGGATTTTTTGTAATATTGGTTGCATATAAAATTCAGGTGGCAATAGAAACAAAATCGCGGAATGAAAAAAATCCGCTCCTACAGAGTTGCTGTTTTTTGTAGGAGCGGATTTTTTTCATTCCGCGATTTTTTTAACTGCAAACTTACAACTTTCTTTTAATGCTGCCCGGCCGGCCCACCGATAGTACCGTCACCAGAATCTTTTTTCTCTTTCTTTCCAGAAGGTGAACTACTGGCATCATCGTCGTCATCCATATCAACCCAGTCTTTCGGTGCAGGCACGTCTTTACCTTCCATCAAGGCATCGATCTGACCAGCATCGATGGTTTCGTATTTCATCAGCGCATCAGTCATAGAATGCAGCACTTCGAGGTGATCTTTTAATATGGCCGCAGCACGTTCGTAGTTACTATCGATCAGGCTGCGAACCTCTTCATCGATGATACGCGCAGTATCATCACCCAGACTTTTATGCTGCGTCACCGAACGGCCAAGGAAAACCTCACCCTCATCTTCCGAATAAGTCAAAGGCCCGAGACGGTCAGACAGACCCCACTTGGTCACCATGTTACGTGCGATCTCGGTAGCGCGTTCAATATCATTCGAAGCGCCGGTAGTCACACTGTTCTTACCATAGATCAGTTCCTCTGCAATACGGCCGCCGAACAGGCTGGAAATCTGACTTTCCAGCTGCATCTTAGTAAGACTGTAACGGTCTTCTTCTGGCAGGAACATGGTTACACCCAGGGCACGGCCGCGTGGAATGATACTGACTTTATAGACAGGGTCATGGTCAGGAACCAGACGTCCGACGATGGCATGACCCGCTTCATGATAGGCGGTAAGTTTCTTCTCTTTTTCAGACATCACCATGGAACGACGTTCAGTGCCCATCATGATCTTGTCTTTAGCACGCTCGAAATGAGACATGTTAACGTCTTTACTATTCTCACGCGCAGCAAACAGGGCTGCCTCATTCACCAGATTAGCCAGATCAGCACCTGAGAAGCCAGGCGTTCCACGCGCGATAATGGCCAGTTTTACATCTGGCGCTTCAGGCACCTTACGGATATGTACTTTAAGAATCTGTTCACGGCCACGGATGTCTGGCAGAGGTACAACGACCTGACGGTCAAATCGGCCGGGTCTTAACAATGCTGGATCAAGCACGTCAGGGCGGTTAGTCGCCGCGATGACGATAACGCCTTCATTACCTTCAAAACCGTCCATCTCAACCAGCAGCTGGTTCAAGGTCTGCTCACGTTCATCATGACCACCGCCTAAACCGGCACCACGATGGCGGCCCACGGCGTCGATCTCATCGATAAAGATAATACAGGGTGCGTGTTTTTTGGCCGTTTCGAACATGTCACGGACACGTGAAGCACCGACACCGACAAACATCTCAACAAAATCAGAACCTGAAATGGTGAAAAACGGTACTTTTGCTTCGCCGGCAATCGCTCTTGCCAGCAAGGTTTTACCGGTACCCGGTGAACCCACCATCAAGACACCACTGGGGATTTTGCCACCCAGTTTCTGGAATTTGCTTGGGTCTTTCAGAAAGTCGACCAGCTCAGCCACTTCTTCTTTGGCTTCTTCTGCACCGGCGACATCTTTGAATGAGACATTTATTTCGTCTTCACCCAGCATGCGCGCCTTGCTTTTACCAAAAGACATGGCACCGCGGCCACCGCCGCCGCCCTGCATCTGACGCATGAAGAATATCCAGATACCGATGAGCAACAGGAACGGGAACCATGAGATAAAGATAGTCATCAGTAATGACTGCCCTTCCGGCGCTGCCGCCGTTATCTCAACACTGTTATCCAGCAGGTCGCCGATCATCGCGGTATTGCTGGTCTCAGGACTGTAAGTTTTAAAGATACTACCGGTATTCGTTTTACCCTTAATCTCACGGCCTTCAATCGTAACCTGAGCCACCTGGTTAGACTTCACCATCTGGATATAAGTCGAATACGGCAGGCTCTGTGTGCCCCCAGACTGTTTGCTAAAATTACTAAAAACAGACAGCAGGACAACCGCTATTACAGCCCATAAAACTAAATTCTTTGCTAGATCGTTCAATTGATCACTCCAGATAACGTCCGCCATTTTTGACGGACAAACACATGTTTCTAATTTACAACACTTTAGGACCCGATACTAGGGAATCGCCCCTTGTAATCTAGCCTTTAAAACCTGTCGCCAATGCGTAAATCTCCCGACTTCGCGCTCTTGACGCCTTAGGTTTACGCATAACGACCCTGACAAAATTGGATTTAAGCTCTTTATTATAAGCTTCAAAACCTTCACCTTGAAACAGTTTTACCAGCAACCCGCCACCGGGCTTCAGAACCTGGCGCGCCAGATCCAGCGCCAGATCACATAGATAATACGCCCTGGGCATGTCAACAGAGCCCATGCCGCTAATATTGGGGGCCATATCGGAAATTACAAGGTCTGCCTTTTCCGTGTCGATGACCGCCATCAATTCATCAAAGACGGTATCTTCGCGAAAGTCACCCTCTATGATAGTCACACCGTCGATTGGTTCCATCGGCAGGATGTCCAATGCGACCATCTTGCCTTTTTTACCAAGCTTTTTGACACAGTATTCTGACCAGCCACCCGGTGCAGCACCGAGGTCGATGACGGTCATACCCGGTTTGACCAGACGGTCTTTTTTATCTATTTCGATGAGTTTATAGATAGCACGGGAGCGATAACCATCCTGCTGCGAACGGCGAACATATTCGTCATCAAAATGTTCTTTTAACCAGCTTTTACTGCTTTTGCTTTTAGCCATGAGGGTATTATCTTATCCGCAAATACAGGCGAACAAAATTGGGGATATATTGAGACGCGACAAACGTTATGCTTTTGGCAACTCGATAATCGCTTTATCTGGATTGACACGATAGACCGACAGGGTTTTACCGATAGACTGCACTTCTTCCGACTGGCTCTTCTCACATATTTCAACGATCATCTGCTTACGCGCTTCTCGATCATCAACCGACAGTTTTATCTTTACCAGCTCATGGTGAGTCAATGCGATATCAAGCTCATTTAGAACTTCGTCCGTCAGGCCTTTCTGCCCCAACAGGATCACCGCTTTTAGATCGTGACATTTAGCACGAAGAAATTTGATCTGTTTCTTTGATAACGACATGTTTGAGAGCGCCATAAAAATATACTTAACTATATGTATCTGATCTCGACGATCTCAAGCGAACGTAACCCGCCCGGCGTCTTCACTTCAGCAACATCGCCTTCTTCTTTACCGATCAGCGCGCGTGCGATCGGCGAACCGACTGAGATCATATTTTTTTTGATATCCGCCTCATCTTCACCGACGATCTGGTAAGTCATCTCGTCACCAGTCTCTTCATCAGCGACATCGACCGTAGCACCGAAAACAACTTTGCCATTCGCATTGACCGTGGTGACATCGATGATTGTCGCGTTACCCAGTTTACCTTCGATATCTTTGATTCGACCTTCGATGAAACCCTGCTGCTCACGCGCGGCATGATATTCCGCATTTTCTTTTAAATCGCCATGTTCACGGGCAGTTGCAATATCATCGATAACTTTAGGACGATCAATAGACTTCAACTGAAAGAGTTCATCTTGTAATGCTTTAGCACCTTTTACGGTAATTGGAACTTGGCTCACGCTGAGGCCTCTTGTGTTTCTTTGATAGTGTCGTGTAAATGCTGCAATTTTGTAACCGCATTTACTGCTAGATAATCCAGTGCCCGAACGGTGGCATTGGCGCCAGCGATGGTGGTAGTGTAACTCACCTTATGCTGTAATGCAGAAGATCGAATCGTATAGGAGTCCTGAATCGCTTTTTTGCCTTCAGTGGTATTAAGAATTAAAGCGATATCACCATTCTTGATCATGTCGACGATATGTGGACGGCCTTCGTAAACTTTATTGACCTGTTTAAATTCGATTCCAGCTGCCTGCAATGCACTGCCGGTTCCACTGGTTGCGACCAGCTCAAAACCTTTGGCAACCAGTTCACGTCCAAGAGACACCGCATGTTCACGGTCACGCTCACGCACACTGATGAAGACACGTCCTTTGGTCGGCAGGTCAACACCGGCACCTAGTTGCGCTTTAGCAAAGGCCATTCCAAAAGTCTCACCCACACCCATGACTTCACCGGTGGATTTCATCTCTGGGCCTAATAGCGGATCGACGCCAGGGAATTTAACGAACGGGAACACCGACTCTTTCACTGCAAAAGTTTTTGGTACGACTTCTTTCGTTACGCCCTGCTCTTTCAGCGATTTACCCGCCATACAGCGGGCTGCAATTTTTGCCAGTGGTACACCGGTGGCCTTTGATACAAACGGTACGGTACGAGAGGCACGCGGATTCACTTCCAGCAAATAGATATTAAAACTCTCATCGGTGAACTGGATAGCAAACTGGATATTCATCAACCCTACTACACCCAGCTTCAGAGCTAACTGACGGGTTTGCTCACGCAATTGATCCTGCACTTCGGCCGATAAAGAATATGGCGGTAACGAACAAGCAGAATCACCGGAGTGTACGCCTGCCTGTTCGATGTGCTCCATGATGCTGCCGATCAATACATCTTCGCCATCACAGATAGCATCCACATCAACTTCGACTGCATCATCAAGGAAACGATCGAGCAATACCGGCGCATCATTAGATACGCTTACCGCATTTTTCATATAGAACTTAAGGTCAACTTCGTTGTAGACGATCTCCATGGCGCGACCGCCTAATACATACGAAGGACGAACCACTAACGGGAAGCCAATTTCTTCAGCGCCTTTTACCGCTTCTTCTGTTGATCTTGCCAACCTGTTCGGCGGTTGCTTTAAACCTAATTCATTAATGACCTGCTGAAAACGCTCACGGTCTTCCGCCAGATCGATACAGTCGGGCGTCGTTCCTATGACAGGTACACCTGCCGCCTCAAGGTCACGCGCAAGTTTCAAAGGTGTTTGACCACCGTACTGCACGATGACACCTTTTGGTTTTTCTTTGTCCAGTACTTCGAGTACATCTTCCAGTGTTAAAGGCTCAAAATATAAGCGGTCGGAGGTATCGTAATCAGTAGATACCGTTTCAGGGTTACAGTTGATCATGATGGTTTCATAACCATCATCACGCATGGCAAAAGCCGCATGCACACAACAGTAATCAAACTCGATACCCTGACCGATACGGTTAGGACCGCCACCTAAGACGACGATTTTATCCCTGCCATCGACATCGGCTTCACACTCTTC
>DAOVJH010000245.1 GCA_030673345.1 Pseudomonadota bacterium | reverse complement strand
TCAATAATTTTGCCACACTGGTACGTCGCTACCCGGACAGCAAATATGCGGGTGATGCATAACAGCGCATGATTTACCTGCGTAACCAGAGGGCTGAAAAAGAAATAATGATTGCAGAATTGTATATCGAACGAAAATCCTGGCTATCCTCAGCAAAACGCGCAAAAGCAGTCATTACAAAATACCCGAACACCATATGGACCAAACGCGCGCTAGAGATACTGCTGCAGTCATACCAGAACCTTGAACTGGCTGACCTGGCTGCGGACACGCAAAAGATAATTGATTTCAACGATTTCTCAGATGTCACGACGATCATCGACCCTGAAAAATACGGCAAGGCACCGCCTTCGTCTCTATAAAACTTACAAGCATACTTCATCGTAAAAGCTTTGGGTTTTAGTTTATCTGCTTCGGCTTTCGGCCAGAAGCGGACATCGGCTCTTAGTCCCTTCTCCCTCTGGGAGAAGGTTAGGATGAGGGTGTTTTCGGCGACACCCTCACCCCAGCCCTCTCCCAGAGGGAGAGGGGGAATATTGAATGCTTATGTCTTCTTTGGCTCATAACCGGAATCTGAACCTCAGCGATAAGGGCCTTTAATTTTTTAAAGTTACTTCCGACGGTAACCCGAAGTAATCGGATAACGCCGGTCGCGGCCAAAGGCACGGCGTGTTATACGAATTCCCGGCGCTGATTGCCGGCGTTTATGTTCGTTGCGCTGCACCAGGTTAATCACATGTAATACATCTTCACGGTCTATACCCTGCGCGACGATTTCATCGATGGGTTTATCCTGCTCTACCGATAACTCGAGGATACGATCCAGAACATCATATTCTGGCAATGAATCCTGATCACACTGGTCTTCTCTGAGCTCAGCCGTTGGCGGCCGTGTTAATACCCGTTCAGGGATCACCGGCGACACACTGTTGCGATAGCGGCATAATTTGTAGACCAGTGTTTTACAGACATCTTTGATCGGTGCAAAACCACCGCACATATCGCCATACAAAGTAGCGTAACCAACCGCCATCTCGCTCTTGTTTCCGGTGGTTAACACCATACGGCCTTTTTTATTTGAGATAGCCATGAGCAACAGCCCACGGCAACGTGCCTGGATATTTTCTTCTGTGGTATCAACAGGTGCACCTTCAAAAACAGGCGCTAAGGTCGTTAAAAAACTGTCAAACACCCCTTCGATAGCCAGCACATCATATTTCACGCCCAGCCGTTTAGCTTCTGCTTCCGCATCCTGCAGACTGATATCTGCCGTGTAACGAGAAGGCATCATCACTGCCTCAACATTTTCTGCACCGAGTGCATCAACAGCGATCGCCAGTGTTAACGCTGAATCCACACCACCCGACAAACCGATAACGACACCGCTGAACCCGTTTTGATGAACAAAATCTCGCACACCGGTCACCAGCGCTTTATAGGTGATTGCGTCACCTGAGATCTCTTCTGTGATCAAGTGCTGCGATGAAATATCATTACCGTCAAAACTGATCGCAACCCTGTCACCTTCAAAAAGTTTTGCACGCGCTATCAGCTCAGCCTGCCGGTTGACGGCCAGCGAGTCGCCATCAAATACCAGCTCATCCTGTCCACCGACCATATTAAGATACATTATCGGAATATCGAACAGCCTTGCATGCGTCTGTAATATCTCGATACGCTCAGCATGTTTGTCGACATGGAAAGGGGATGCGTTTAATACGATGATCGCCTGAGCACCGTTATCTTTAGATTGTTTTACGCAGGCGGCCTGCCAGACATCTTCACATATCAACAGGCCTAACTTATACCCTCTTACATCGATAACAGCACTTTCATGGCCAGCAGCAAAATAACGTACTTCGTCGAATACCGAATAATTGGGTAAAGACTGTTTAAAGCAAAACTGTCGTATCACCCCATGATTCAGATATACCGCCGCATTATAGAGATTTCCTGCGTGCTCATATGGCAGGCCAAATACCACTCCGGTATCACCGATACTTTCTTCTAAACTTTTCTGTATCCGCAGGGCCTCGTGATGGCTCTGACTGAGAAACCCCTTACGGTGCAATAAATCTTCCGGCGGGTAACCGACCAGCGCCAGTTCTGGAAACACTACAAGGTCGGCACCCTGCTGACTCGCTTCGATGGATGTCTCAATAATTTTATCGGCATTGCTTTTAATATCACCCACCTGGAAAACATCCTGTACCATTATGATATTTATTGGTACAGAATGATCTATATCAGCTGACTTGGCGGTTTTGAGCTGGCTCATGATGACGGCTATTTAATAAAAAATAATTAAGAGAAGAGATTTTAACATGCTACGACTAATAGTAATCCTCGTTGTCATCGCCGTCATAATTTCTGGACTGGCATTTGTCATAAAGAGAAAAAGACAAAAAAATCGGGATGATTAATACTGCTGCCGGGTAGCCAACGCATAAACAGCTATACTCGAACACATAAAAATATAAAAGGCCAAGAAAGAACCCGTGCTGAATCAGCAATCAATCAACTCGTATAGCACATCCCAGCAAGGCACACCGGATGCCTGGTATCGATTGCGTCTGTTTAACTATTTTCGCAGTTCGCTGGCATTATTTTTTATCACTATTTTTGTAAACGGCTGGTTGTTTGAACTCATCCCCAGCCGCTTTTTATATGCTGAATTATTTATTATTATTTCAGTTGTTTATTTTATAGCAAGTCTGTTCTTCATCACCGGGATGATCCGTCGTAAACCAGGGCTGGATACCCAGGTAATCATTCACACGCTGGTCGATATCTCCTGCATCATCGTACTGATGCACGCTACTGGCGGTATCCGCACGGGTCTTGGCATGCTGCTTCTCATCAGCATCTCGATGACAAGTTTATTCTTACCTAAGCGCCTCACCATACTGTTTGCCGCGATATCCACACTGGCGATAATCTCGGAGCAGATCTACTCACAATTCGTTTATACAGATTACTCACCGGCTTTCACCCAGGCCGGACTGCTCGGCATCCTGATCTTCATCACCGCCACATTATCGGCTTACACCGCAAAAAGACTTAAAGAATCTGAAAAAGCCGCAGAATATGCCAGCCATGAGCTAGAGACCATCGTGCAGATGAATGAACATATCATTCACAACATGCGCACCGGCATCATCGTAATCAAAAATGATGGCCTGATCCTGATGACCAACAATGCTGCTTTAGAACTGCTGGGAAAACCTTCCATCCCTCCACGGAGCAATTTACAAGATGTTTCTGCCGACCTGTTTAACCGGTTTACCGACTGGAACACCGATACCATACAGAACCATCAGCCCATCCAGCAGACACAGGGACTGCCCGATATACAACCAGGATTCAGTCATATCGACCAGAGTAAAAGTCACAATGAGAGGCAAAAGGGGCGCACACTAATCTTTCTTGAAGATGCTACACAGCTAACACAACGTTTCCAGCAGGTAAAACTTGCATCGCTCGGTCGACTGACAGCCAGTATCGCACATGAGATCCGCAACCCGTTGGCAGCGATCAATCACGCAGGTCAATTACTCGGAGAGACCTCGACTGATGAATCAGATACAAAACTGACCGGCATAATCAATACCCAGGTGAAACGCCTGAACGGTATCGTCGAGAATGT
>DAOVJH010000318.1 GCA_030673345.1 Pseudomonadota bacterium | reverse complement strand
TCTTCCTGTTGTTTGCGGTGAGTAATATCGAGCACGGTTCCGATTGATCTTACAGGCTTGCCCTCTATATCAAATGTGGTTTCGCAACGTTCGCTAACCGTTTTTATGCTGCCATCTTTCATCAATAAGCGATGTTCGATCGTGTACGGTTCTTTGTTTTGTAAAGAGTTTGTGTAAGCCTTTTCAACCTGTTCACGGTCTTCCGGATGTACCGCATCGATAAAGGCTTCGTAAGATGGTTTAAATTTATCGGCATCGATTTCAAAGATACGGAATATTTCGTCTGACCATGTTAGTTCACTGCTTGTTAGGTCAAGTTCCCAGCATCCGAGTTGTGCAACCTGCTGTGCTTCTGCCAGGTTTTTTTCGCTTTTTATCAGCCGGGCGTCCGCTTCTACCTGCCTGGTAATATCACGGATGGTACCGAGCACCTGGTCGCGATCCTGTATTTCGATTCTTTTTCCGATGACTTCTGAGATAAATGTTGTTCCGTCTTTACGTTGTAATGTCACCTGGACCGGCATTCCTTCTTCGCTGTTTTTTGAACGTTCAAATGAAGAGGTGTCCTGCTCCGGGGCTTTCATGTCAAAAACGGTCATCTGCAGGAGTTCTTCTTCAGAATAGCCCATCATCTTACAAAAGGTGTCATTGACGAAGGTGTAGTTTCCTTCAGGGTCAGCGACGGTGATACCTTCGGTTGACTGGTTCGTTATGGCTTTGAACTTGCGCTCATTTTCTTCCGTTTTCTCTTTTAATGCGATCAGTTCTTTCTCTACAATTTTACGCTGTGTGATGTCAGTTAATGATTGCACCATGCCACTGTTTTTATCTCCCACATTGATCGGTGCCAGTGATGTAAGAAACCACTGTCTCTTTTGAGGAAAAAGCACGATATGGTTTTCTAAAGAACGTCCCTGTTTGATCGCTGTGCACAGTTCGCAGTTTTTTTCAGACAGTGTGCTGGGGTGAAAAAAATCATGTACCGGTTTATGGATGAGCTGATGTGCCGGTCTTCCGCTGTGCTCTTCTGCAGCCCTGTTGACCTGCGAGATTATTCCCTTACTGTCGACCACCACGGCAGGGTGAGGGATGGCGACATAACTGCTGGAACTCTTCGCCAGCACACTGAAGGGTTCTATTAGCGTCGTTCGTACGATCGCCTGGTATATCATCCAGAAAGAGAGGAACTTGAAGAGATGGCCGATGACAAATGCTTCGCCATGAAAGTCCGTATACAGTGTGAAAGAGAGTTCGGCAAAAATGGTTAATACGAGTGATGCCAGCATGAAGTAGAGCACTTTGGCAGCCAGGTATTCTCTTAAGCTGATGTAGGCGAAAACAGTGACCGTAAGCAGAAAGATGATCAGGTATTCAGTATTGATCTTGAATGCGGTCAGTCCTTCAGGGGTGATCAATACGGGTTGTTTTAACGTGAGAGATGCCCAGATGACCAGT
This sequence comes from Pseudomonadota bacterium, assembly GCA_030673345.1. Lineage (GTDB taxonomy): Bacteria > Pseudomonadota > Gammaproteobacteria > SZUA-229 > SZUA-229. The sequence continues at coordinate 1,434 of DAOVJH010000318.1, read as the reverse complement.
AGGGTAAGGGCGCCGCCAAGGAAAGCCATCAATTTGGCATTCAGGTTTCTTTTTAAGAAGATCAGTGCAGATAACAGCAGCAGCGCTTCGATAAGACGTGTATATATCCAGAAATGTAATGTTACGCCAGCATCACTTATTTCAAAAAATGGCATCTCTTTAAGGGTGAAGGTGTGCCAGCTATCGAGCACTGCGATCCAGAAGTAGCCTGTGCCAAGATAAACCAGAAAATCGTTATTGGTGAAACGGCGGGTGTTCCATGCGATGACCACCATGAGGATGCCGACAGCCACAGAAAACAGTTCTGCCAGTGTGTGGAACAGGATAACGCCGTAGTGCCACCGGATAAACACCAGAAACAGGATAGCAAGGAAGGGCGTGAAGATGCTTTTATAGATGGCTGGTTTTTGATCCCTCATATCTTTGTCCATTATATGAAACGATGAGATTACTTGAAAATAACGAAGCGTTATTACCACATTTTAACTAAGTCTAAATTATAGGGTAATAAGTTACTGGCTGTAAATTATTTAGTATTTTCCAGTTTGTTGTTACTTTTAGCGTTTTTTGTGGTGGTTGGGGCGATCGTTGGTCTTTATCCGAATAAACGCTCATATACAGGCAGGCTTTTTTTCAATACGGACTCAAGATATGCCGGGACTTTGTGTGAATCCATATCCATACCGTCGAGAAAGTTTTTCACGTAGAGACCTAACTCGGTGTCACCTTGCATATGCAGACGTCGGCTGAAAAATAGCGTATCGGTATCTTCCTGGCGGCTCGCCAGTAACAGGTAGTTATATACCGTTCCCTGCAGGATCAGGTCAGGTGACTGATTTTTATCAACAGTGGCTAATTTATTATTGAATAAAGTAAAGCAGTATTCGATACTGGCATCTTCAATTGAGATGCTTATTACTTTCCCTTGCAGAAAATCCAGTTCGCCTTCTTTCAGTTCATCGGCAAACATTCTGTTGAGTGCTGCGACCAATACTTTGTTATGTAAAAAAGATGGAAGTATCTTTAGTGGTAGTGTGAGCGGTGCGGGCAGCACTGGATGTGTTTTTTCTGTTTTGCCGGATAGTTGCATTGGTCTTTCCTGTTTATTGACTGGCGTTTTTTAGCCAGTAATCATGTATACGTGTATCGTCTGTTAATTCAGGGTGAAATGATAGCGCCAGGTGTTTACCGCTGCCTATCATTACCGCTTCACCGTCACAGGATGCGAGTACATCAACATCGGGTGAGAGTTCTTCGATACCAGGCGCTCGGATAAAATGTGCCTGAAAAGTTGTGTTATCAAAATTCAGCTTTAGATCTGCAGTAAAACTATGTACCTGGCGTCCATAAAAATTACGTGTCGCTTTAAACGGGATCAATCCCAGCGGTGTTACGCGTTCGTCATCAACATCGTCTGCCATTAAAATCATGCCG
>DAOVJH010000243.1 GCA_030673345.1 Pseudomonadota bacterium | reverse complement strand
CCTGATGGATGATGCCATCGTGCTTTCAGAGAGCATCGCCCATGAATACAATAAAGGTAAATCATCACTTGAATCAGCAATCGACGGAACCAAACGAGTCTTTGCCGGCGTCTTTGCCTCGTATGTAACGTCCGCATTTTTGTTCGGAAGCCTGCTGATGATGAAAGGTGACATGGGGCAGATACTCGGTGTGTTACCGGTTGTTCTGCTTTCAGTGTTGACCATCAGTCTGATCGAAGCCTTTCTGGTATTGCCACACCATCTCATGCATTCGCTGCAGCATGCACACCATAAAGAACCGCCAGCACTGCGTAAAAAGTTTGAAGAAAAATTTATTCATCTACAGGAAAAAGTCGGGCGCTTTGCCGATACAGCCATAAAGTTCCGTTACATTACGGTTGGCGTCGCACTGGCGATGCTGGTTTTTTCCATTGGTCTGATAGCGACGGGCACGGTTAAATTTAAAGCTTTCCCGGATCTTGAGGGCAACACCGTTGATGCCCGTATTCTTTTACCGCAGGGCACGCCGCTGGCAGAGACCGAAAAAGTCATAACAACGTTACTCGAGGCGCTGGATAAAACAGTTGTCGTACTTGACGAAAACGAATCAGAACCATTGATAAAAAATATACAGGTGAATTATGGTACACATGCAGATGCACCCGAAAACGGTACTCATCTTGCTACCATTAGCCTCGACCTGTTAAGTACAGAAGAACGTAATACGAAGATGACAGAGCTGACCAGCCTGTGGCGAGAGAACAGCGGCGATCTTCCTGGTGTTGTAAGCGTACAGTTCAGAGAGGCAAAAATTGGCCCCGCTGGCCGCGCTATCGAGATACGTTTGATCGGGGAGGACCTGCAAAAACTTTCAAATGCTTCATGGGAATTACAAAACTGGCTGCGCGGTTATGATGGCGTCTCTAATCTGCTCGATGATCTACGGCCGGGAAAACCAGAATATACCGTACAGTTAAAACACGGTGCACTGGCAGCCGGTGTCGATGCCCGCAGTATCTCATCACAGCTTCGTGCCGCCTATCAGGGCATCAAGATCAGTGATATCTACAGGCAGCGTGAGGCCTATGAGATCGTCGCCAAGCTCGACAGTAAAACAAATGATGCGTTACACGACTTCGATAATTTCACCGTGTTTTCCAGAACGGGTGAAGCCATCCCGTTAAGCAGTGTTGCCAATATCATCGAAAAACGCGGTTTTGCCCGTATCGGCCGTATCAATCATTACCGCACGGTTACTATCTATGGTGATGTGGATGCAGAGATTGCCAACACCTCTGAGATCATCTCCGGCACCGAGAAAAACTTTCTGTACGAGCTGGAGAAGCGTTACCCGGAGATTACCTTTAGCCTCAAAGGTGAAGTTGAAAAAGGTAGCGAAACAAAAGTTTCGATCATAAGCGGTTTCGTACTGGGTGCACTGGGTGTGTTTTTATTGCTGAGTTTAATCTTCCGCAACTATCGCGAACCGGCGATCGTCATGCTGAATATCCCGCTGGCACTGATCGGTGCTATCTGGGGCCATCTCATCATGGGGCTGGATTTTACCCTGCCGAGTATGATCGGTTTTGTCTCGCTCGCCGGTATCGTCGTCAACGATTCTATCCTGCTGGTCGTCTTTGTTAAGCAGCATGTAAAAGAAGGCATGGTTCTACACGATGCTGCAAGGCAGGCGGTGCGTGATCGTTTCCGTGCGATCTTCCTGACCTCGATAACGACCGTGGCAGGCATGACACCACTGTTATTTGAGACTAGCACGCAGGCGCTAATCCTGGTGCCGCTGGTGACAAGTATCGTGTTTGGTATGCTAACGTCGACCATGCTGATCCTGCTGGTGCTGCCGTCAGTTTATTCCATCATGGAAGACTTCGGTGTCATCAGGCTCACTCTGAGTGATGAGCGAGAGAGTAAAGCGATGTAAGGAAAATAAAGAGAAGCTCTGACGCATGCCAGCCTGGCAAGGTCAGAGCTTCATGTTTTACCCTGTCATCGGCCTCCTGCACCAAAGACATGAGGGGCGTGACAGCTGTAACAGTTATCACCTGATTTCTTTCCACCGTTGCCATGTTCGTTGTTATGACACATCTTGCAGCGGTCAGTATCCACCTTGTAACCGGTAGCACCAATACCAGGGTAGTAACCCGTGAGGTTGGGTTTTTCCAGTCCTACGGTATCAGCCGTATGTGTTCCGTGACAGGCGTTACACTTGACCATGGTATGGGTCATTTTTGACGCTGCGTAATCATCGACCAGTTTCTGGTTTGTTTCATGACAGCCCCCGCCTAAACAGGAGTAGCTGAATTCCAGTGCGAAGCTGGTATCATAGACCTGAGTAACGGGATCTGTGGGTGCAGGTCCGCCGGGTCCACCAGGGCCAGGTGCCGCGAAAGACAATGAAGAGCCCAGTGCCAGAACAATAAGGCAGGCCAGTATAGATTTAATGGATTTATTTAAGTATTTCATATTCATATCCTCCATTAAGCCTTGGCAAGTTTAACGGCGCAGTGTTTATAGATAGGTTGTTTACAATCCGGGTCGACCCAGTTCATGGTGAGTCGGTTGGTCGCTGTTAGTCGACCGCCATTTTGTGCAACATCCTGTGGATCCAGGTCAGCAAAATGCATCGGACAGAAGACCTGGCCTTTTTGCACGGTTCCAACGACCAGGGCCTTGATTACGATCTCACCACGTCGTGTGGTCAGACGTACCAGGTCACCCGATTTAACTTTTAGTTTATTGGCATCAGTAGGATGCATCTCCACATAATTCTCCGGTACCATCTCGTGCAGCTGCGGTACACGTTTAGTTTTGGTTCGACTATGGAAATGTTCGATCACGCGGCCGGTGATCAGCCAGAATGGGTAGTCTCCATCAGGCACCTCGGGTGCTTCGATATAATCCTTTGCCCATAGATAAGCACGGCTTAGATTTTCCGGGTCGACCCAGGGTTTATCCTGAGTACCACCCTGGGTATCAGCCCAGTTGGTATTAAAACGACCATCGCTATAAAGGCGTGTTCCACCATAGATATTGGTCGGTGTGGATGGCCACTGGATACCTTCATTGGCTTCGATCCGGTCATAGGTCATGCCGCTCATGTCACAGATGGTGCCGGCAGAACATTGTTTCCATTCTTCGAAAGCTTCTTCGTATGAATTAAAGCCGACCAGTGAGTTGCCATCTTTATCGGCAAAGCGTGCATCCATGGAAGCAATTTTATCGGCTACCATTTTTGTGATCTCAAGATCGGCATAAGCGCCAAAACCCTGTTTGCGTAATTCGAAACCGGCCGGTTTTACTGCCTGGCGCCCCAGGTTAACTTTGCGTTCCGAACAGGTGTATACGCCGGTCTTTTCGCCCCACATAGCTGCAGGCAGAAACATGTCGGCAAAGTGCGTGCATTCCATGGGTTCGTAGATATCCTGCACCACGATGTAGGGGCGCTTCGGATTATTGAAGTCCATATAGGAATACAGTTTGTTCAGGTCCGGCAAGGTGACTGCCGGGTTGGTGCACTGTATCCAGAACATGCTCAGTTCACCATTACGCATCATTTCTACATGGCTGTTGAAATCCTGGTAGTCACGGTTGGAAGTGATGGCCGTCGGTTTGCGAGGTGGGATCTTACCTCT
>DAOVJH010000279.1 GCA_030673345.1 Pseudomonadota bacterium | reverse complement strand
CTCGCCAGGCAACTGGCTGAAAAAGAGACCAACAGCAGACGTGAAAAATGGCTGAACCAACTTGCTGAACGTTATGAAAACTACTACCAGAAAGCAAATACAGGCATCATGCTTGCTGCCAGTTTAAAAGATAAAACTTAGTCTTCCAGCAGAGGGTTATAGACCCAGACCGTACGGTCGATGTCTTCGTCACCCAGCACAACGACCTGGCTCCACTGCCCCTGTTTATTCAATTCCAGAACAGTCGCCCCTTTCAGCAATCTGGCAACGACCTTTGTTTCAGTGGATGGCCCTTTTCTTGCGTTTAACTTTTTGGCCTTAACAATCCGTTCACTGCCAAACAGGGCTTCGCGTTTACTAATGATCGAATGCAGACGTTCCTGAAGAAAACGATCATTTCTCAACATCATGGATTTCAATATCGCTATGGCATCCTCGTGCTTATCATCTGCTGCTATCAGGTAAAAGTCTATCGCTTCATCTGAATCTTTAGACACTTCTCCATCACCTAAACTGTACAGCATACCGATAGAAAAACTTGCGTCACTATGGCCCTGTTCAGAAGCTTTTTCCCACCACTCCAGCGCCAGGCTGTCATTGACCCGCAATCCGTAACCATTCATATACATCCAGCCGATATTGTATTGCGCGTCCGCATCACCTGCTTCTGCCAGTGGCCGCATGATGCAATAAGCTTCAGCAAAATCACCTGAACGCATCGCATCGACAGCATCATCCAGATTCTCTGCGACGGCTGTATTAAAAACTACCGCAAAAGAAACAGACAACAATCCAGCAATTATGTATTTATAAGTCATTCTCTGGTTTTTTTAATCGCCACAGCCGTATTAATCGAGTGGCCAGTATAACAATTAAAAAACTGTGCCAGAACAAATCGAATATGTCGAGGCCTTTCGTCAGTCCGCCATTGCTCAACATACGTATTTTTTCCAGCAGATGCGGCTCAGGTACAAACGGCGCCAAAGCCATAACAAGTGTAATTATCACCAGAGGCCCCAGTGGAATTTGGTCAATATACTTAAACACGGTTACTCCTCATCAAAATAATTCTGTAAAAACTCATCAAAACTTATATGGTCTTCAACTTCTATCTGGTGCTGTTTCTCTATGGATTTTTTAGCTGCATCTTCAAAAAATCGTATCTTGTCTTCAGGTAGATCATGCGTCTTATAATAATGGTAATGATACTTGGACATCCGCTGCGCATGGTGGAAAAAACCTTCATCATTTTCTCTCATCTCAGCCAGCATTCTTGCTGAAGGCGTCAGTTCAGGGTCAAACACACTGGCGAGCTGTGACTTTACACTGGAAAAATAGTTCTCACAGTGATTTGCCCTGTCGAGCAGACTGGCTACCGGTTTCATGGCATTACACAACTCGCTCGCCCAGTCCTGCAGACTGATCTTCTCCTCGCCGCGCCGCAGATCCAGCCCCGGCTTCCGCCCCTTATGTGCGACCAGCACCAGGTTTTCATCGATGGTAGCAACCTCACTCTTGCTTAGTTCAGGGCTTTCTTCCAGCAGGCAAAACAGCATTAACACCTCTAAAAAATGCAGCTGGTCAGAATTGATACCGTGCGGGTCAAATGCATTGACATCGACTGAGCGCAGCTCGACATAAGCAACACCTCTTTTCTTCAGTGCGGTAGAAGGCTTCTCATTTCCCTGCAAGATCTGTTTTGGCCTTACCGTACTATAATATTCATTCTCGATCTGCAGGATATTGGCATTTAGCTGCTGGTATTCATCACCAACTTTCACCCCGATCTCTTCATAACCTGAATATGGCGTATTGATCGCACACTGCATGCTTTCGACATACGCCTCGATAGAATCGTAACAGGCTTTTATTCCTGTCAGCTCTTCCTTATTGTTCTGATAACCGATATCGCCCAGCCTTAAGGATGTCGCATAAGGCTCAAAATAAGTATTGCCGTTAAATTCCTGCAACATGGTCCGCTGCCCATTTAAAAATGATTTACAGACCGCCGGTGAGGCACCGAACAGGTAAGGAACCAGCCAGCCATAACGCAATAAATTCCTGACCAGCCCCATGTACTGTTCAGAGATGAAGTCCTGAAGCGGATCATCATTGCCTAATAACGGCTGATAGCGCTGCCAGAAGTTATCTGAGAAAGAGTAATTAAAGTGTACACCGGCAATCACCTGCATGGCGCGCCCGTACCGCAAACCCAGACCACGACGGTAGGCCGTTTTCATCTGTGCCGCATTTGATGAACCGTACTTCGCCAGCGGGATACTGGTTTCGCCAGCAACCACACACGGCATGCTGGTCGCCCAGAGTATTTCGTTATCCAGGTTTCGATAGATAAAATTCTGTATGTCATCCAGTGACTGAATGACTTCTGCTACCGAATCACAGGGGGGCGTTACCAGTTCTGCTAATGCTTCAGAAAAATCTGTGGTGATCTGCGGATGGGTCAGTGGCGATCCCCAGGCGACCGGATGCGGTGTTTGAGCGATGCCGCCTTCTGGCAATACACGCAGACTTTCTTTTTCCAGACCTATTTTTGAAGCCGCTAATGCCTCTTCAAAATCAGAACTGGATAATAAAGACAGGCGTTGTTGGAGTAACTGATACAAGGGATTCAATCGCGTAGCTAAATAAGCGTTTAATTATACTCAATAAAGGTGTCGTATGTTGTTTTTCACTCTACTCATTCATTGACCACAACACGGTAACGAGGTTTACTATTTTTCGTTTCTATCTCCGAATTATCTAAAACAGGCACAATCCGGTATTCGAACCGGCAACCCATGGCCTTAGCTGCCCGCTCCATCATCTTCAATGTGACTGCACCGCGCATTTCACCTTTTTCCAGAACCGATATCCTTGCTGCACTCACCTGCATACGATCAGCTAATTGAAACCCTTTTAAGCCCTGTTTTATTCGCATGCTGCGAATCCAGTTAAAACCACCCATACCCACCCCATTAATTAACATATATATTAATAATTAATATATATGTTAATTAAATAAAAAATGCAAGAAAAAACCCGAATAAATCGGGTTTGTTAAACATGCACAGTCTGGGCTGATAACAAAAACCCTGCCATAATTAAGCCTCAAACAGCATTTACAGCCTAATGCCCCTCTCCCATCTTGTATTTGATACTACCAGCTACACCGTTTGCAAAATCATCCACATTTTCATAATTCATTTTTTTAGCAAATGTAGTTAAATTGCCAACCAGTGTATTCATTTCGGCAATTTCTTCATGACTTCGCCCACAGCCTTCACAGTGTGAGCCCTCATCAGTGCACTTTCCTGTACATGGACTAAATTTCATTTAACAATT
>DAOVJH010000250.1 GCA_030673345.1 Pseudomonadota bacterium | reverse complement strand
GATGGCGGTGCTGACATGATCGTTACACCATGCCCTGTTTGTCAGATGAACGTAGAAGTTTATCAGGATAAGATTAATGCTAAATACGGCACTAAGTTTAATATCCCTGTGACTTACTACAGTACATTGATGTCAGTTGCTTACGGTAAGAATGGCAAAGAGTCTGGGCTTGATGGACAGATCATCAGAGCAAAACAGTTGGAAGAGATTGCATCAAAATAATTTGACGCATTTTCTGATAAAAAAGCCCGGCATGTTCGGGCTTTTTTATTTTTGTAGGAGCGGATTGTGATCCGCGATTGCATTTATACGCAACCATTCGCGGATTACAATCCGCTCCAACAACGATAAATCTATAGCCAAACGGCATCCCAAAAAGGATAATCACCAATCTTTTGTACCAGTCCTGCGCGCAACGGGTTGGCGACGATATATCGCGCCACATCTTTTATCTCATCTTCATCACGCAAAGCATAATCATGAAATCCTGGCTGCCATACAGCTGAACCTGTTCGATGGTTATGTTGGTTAATCCGATAACCTGACCTGCGTTTTACATCGGCTACTACTTGAGACAAGTTGCTCGTGTTTCCAAGCGAGAGAAGCCAGTGAAGATGGTCCGGCATAATCACGAAGCAAAGAGATTCTAGCTGGCGAGCCCGTTCTACATATCTTAATGAATTAACAACGAATCGTGCTTTATGATAATCAGTAAATAAGGGTTGTCGTTTTTTTGTTACTGTGGTTATAAGGTAAACCTGATTATGTATTGAGGTTCGACCTTTCCTAAGATCACGTCCGTGATTTCGTGCCGTGATTTATCCTCCTTGATAAAAAAGCACGTAAAGCATAGCAGAATATGTATGTGTTTGTAGGAGCGGATTGTAATCCGCGATTGCATTTATACGCAACCATTCGCGGATTACAATCCGCTCCTACGGGCTAGTGGTTACATGATCAGCGGTTTAAAAAACCGCGTAGAAAAATCTATGGCTTCTTCCAGCGTGAAAATCTCACGATTGTCTAAATCCTCAGAAAGCCATGTGTCTGCGACTTTCTTATCCTTTAAAAATATCATCTCAGTACAAAGACTGGTGGCACAACAGTTGTTAGCTGCAGAATTCCAGTTGAGACCAAAATGAACCTCTTCATTTTCACTCTTGTTTAATACTTCTTGATCAAGCTGATCGATCGAAATGGTATCGCCGGTTACATGGCACTTTGATTTGATATGTGTTTTGACATTAAACATGGGGCTGACTGCTAATGCATCGAGTGCGCACATGGAGTGAACAGTGTGTCCGTTGACCTTGACCTTATGGTCGCGTTCTTCCATGGTAAAAGGGTAGGCGCCAACGGGTTCATCTTTGTTGTCGAATACCACCATGTCATTAGAGCGCAAGGTGTCGATAGCATTATCGATATCACTGACGTGTTCAGCTATCTCGCTCCTGTTAAGTGTTCTTCCCAATTCGACATAACTCTTTAGTATCATCTGATAGACGTTGGCGATTTCGTGAGGTAATTTTTTCTGGCGTTCTGCCAACGGTAATATTTTATTTAGTCGTTCTACAGCATCTTCAACCTTGGTATTCATGTCATTTTTCCTTCATATCATTCGAATTGTTTTGCATTGATCTTATCTATTAGAATGCCTGTATCAAGCGGCCTGGTAGTGTCTACATGGATTTCAGATTTAACTTCTTCTTTATCAAGTGCTTTCCAGTGTTCCAGCTGGTGTTCAAGTACGGCAAGATCGGCATCAGAAACATCGTTTTTTCTCCTGGTGATACGTTGTCGCAGTATCTCAGCAGGCGCTGTTACTTCAAGGATTACGTACGGTACTTCTAATGTTTTAGCCAGGTTTTGAAATGGTTCACGTTGTTCGTGTTTCAAGAAGGCGGCATCAACGATAACACTGTAACCCGCTCGGATAATTTTCGAGGTGATTTCGATCAGTTTTTCGTAGGTCTGTCGTGAAGCTTCTTTTGTATAGATACCGCTGTCAACGTCGCCTGATGTGCTATCAGTTGAACCAGTCCCGAAAAGACGTTTTCGTTCAACATCTGAACGAATGCGTATGTCACCGCTAGCATCAAGCAACTGTTGGGAGATGGTGCTTTTACCCGATGCAGACAGGCCGCGCATGATGATTAATCCTGGTGATGACTGCTGTGTGTAACTTACTGCCAGATCGAGATAAGATTCGAACGCGTCGACGGTATTTTTTCTTTCTTCTGTCGTCAGGTCTTTTTGTTCCAGACGTAAAGCGTTTACTTTGGCGCGAACCAGCGCACGGTAACAGAGGTAGAAAGGCAAAACAGCGAGTCCCTCATAGTCACCCGTGAGTTCGAGGTAGCTATTCAAAAATCGATTTGCCAGTTGTGGCTGTTTCCGGTCCTGTAGATCCATTGCAAGAAATGCCACCTCGCTGATTACATCGATCCAGCGAAGTTTTTCATTAAACTCGATGCAGTCGAACGCCAGAGCACGTCCCTCAAGCCAGACCAGGTTCCGCAGATGCATATCACCGTGACATTCACGAATGAATCCGTGATGTTTTCGTTGTTTGAAAACAGGTTTAAGACTTATGAATTCAGCGTTGCACCATTGAACAAGTGCAGCAAGCTTGTCTTTATATGGTGCAGTATCTAAATGTTCGTTTATCTGGGTGAAGTTTTCTTCGACCGGTTGATAGACCATGTCCTCATTGCCGAATGCCTGTGAGTCATCAGCGATATCTGTCGTTTGATGGAATTCTGCAACCATATGGGCAATAGAATCTATATGTTCAGTATTTAGCTTGCCAGCTGTCAGCATGTGATCTAACTGAGCGGATTGTGGAAATTGCGTCATTTTTACTGCATATTCAAATGCTTTACCGACGCCAGATATTAGAGGCTCGCTCTGGGTTCCTGTGATGGCAACAACATCAAGGTATAACGCGGGGGCAAGTCTGCGATTTAGATAAAGCTCCTGCAGACAGCAGGTGTGCCTTTTTTCCAGTGTAGAGAAATCAAGAAAACCGAAATCCACAGGTTTTTTGATCTTGTAGGCAAAATCACCCGTTAGGATTACCCAGGAAATATGCGTTTCGATGAGCTCTATGTTTTTAGCCGGATGATCATAAACTTCAGGCTTCAGCATGTTTGCTATATCAAATGTCATTGTAGAATCTATCTTATACCCTCTTTAACTAACGATGATAATATAGATCCACATGAAATGATCTAGTAGAAAGTGTGAGCCGTTAAATTACACCATGATATTTGATCTTGATCAAACCAGTCCGTATTTTTCGGTCAGATATTCATCTCATAGAACCCATGTCAGTTGCAGCAGGATCCTGTCGTTGATCGTATTCACGATGGTATTTACATTACTTGTTATACCGGCAGAAACAGCCGCTGGCGGAAATCCAGCTGTGCTGGAGTAGGGCGTAGGTGCTTTTACATCTCTGAAAATGTAGTTAAAAGTCAGCCGTAACTTTCGGCTGAAATGATAATTAAGCCCTAATGTTGTATCAGTCAAAACACGCTCGTTTCCAGGATTGATGTCAGAGGCTGTTTGATACAGTAAGTCGTGTCGATGAAAACGTAG
>DAOVJH010000392.1 GCA_030673345.1 Pseudomonadota bacterium | reverse complement strand
TCCCTGTTGCCCGCCGTCATCAGCATGGGCGGCGATGGTGCAACTTATGACATCGGTTTTGGCGCACTGTCCCGCGTCCTTGTTTCTGAAACACCGATCAAAGTCGTGGTGCTCAACACCGGCGCTTATTCCAATACCGGCGGCCAGACATCAACGGCCAGTTATACGGCACAGGATTCTGACCTGACCCGTTTCGGTGTTGCCCATAGCGGCAAGCATGAGGACCGTAAAGAGCTGGGACTGATCGCTGCTTTCCATCCGAAAGTGCTGGTGATTCAGACCAACGCAGCATTGCAGAGCCACTTCATGAAAAATGCCATGGACTTTCTTACCTATAACGAGTCACCTGCCGTGTTCGACACCTATACCACCTGTCAGCCTGAACACGGCATCGCCGACGATGCAGGCAGCCGGCGTGCAACGCTGGCAGTAGAAAGCCGCATGAGTCCTGTTTTTGTTCACGACCCGCGCCGTGGCGATACGCTGGCCGAACGTTTTTCACTGGAAGGCAATCCGGACATCGGCAAAGACTGGATGACAACAACACTGGATTACATCGATGATGAAGGTAACAGCAGCTTGCTGGAAATACCTTTTACTGCAGCAGATTTTGCTCAGCATGAAGGCCGCTTCAAAAAGCATTTTAACCCTGTCACCCAGGATGATGACCCGCTGCCGATCGATCAATACATCGATCTAAGTGAGAGTGACCGCTATGGCAAAGTGCCTTTTATCTGGTCAACCAACGCAGAAGGCAAACTGATCAAACTCACCATGTCTTCAGCGATGGTAGAACTGACCGAAGAACGCCGAAGAAACTGGCGCATGCTGGAATATCTTGGCGGACTTCATGTCGAACGTATGCAGGCAGATCATCGTCAGGAACTTGATGACTGGCAGCAGAAATATCGTGAGACCAGCGTCGCCCGCGAAGCCTCGATCGATTCTATCGCCAGAGGCATGGCAGAGCTGGCAAGTATTTCTGGCGCACCGGCCTCGCCTGTCGACAAGGTTATACCCGTCACCGTCGCTACAGCAGACTCAACCGGGACAGCAGATCAGGTGGCAGTAAGTTCCGGGGGTAGCGATCTTGTAGAAATCTCCGAAGCTGACATGGTCAAATGCACGAACTGTAAAACCTGTTATCAGGACTTAAGCGAACTGTTCGAAAAGAAAAAGATCATGGTCGGCGGTTCATCTAAAGAAGTAAGCCGGGTGATACCGGGAATCTTCGACAAGATAGAGACCACCGCGGAACTGGTGCAACGAGCATCGAGGGTGGCAGATGATTGTGATGTAGAGATCATCCGCTTTAATCCACCGGCTTAAGCGAGGCACACTATGTCACAACATAATGAAGATCAGAGCCGTAATGACGGTGCCCAAAACAATAAGGCCTATGACAATAAAGATGTGGAGCGCTACCTCCAGGCCAACCTCGAGATCGAGAGCAACCGGCATCATATAGCAGACAACGAGGAGCAGTTAGCCGAACTGGAACACAGTGAATCCGTCGAGCTGTTTCAGAAACAGGTCAGCCTGTTACAGAAACACCTGGTCGATGATCCGAAATTTTTTCAGCAGATGTTCATCAACGATGGTACTGCTGCTATCACCTGGGAATTTCAGCAGGATGAACTAAGTGAAAAATTTACCCACTCCTTCTGGAATCTTCTGCTCAGAAACGATGACTTCAGCAGCCTGTTGTTGCGCTTCGTCTGGAACCTGCCGCTAAAACTAAAACGCAAATTCATCCGTGCCATCGATCGGCACCTCACTGATCGTTACCCTATGTTCAGAGGACTTTCCGAAGGCTGGCCGGGTGAGAACAACATCCCGCCCTACGTTCGCCCGCCCAGTGAACGCAACGAAGACTTTGATCTGGTGAATCAGGGTTATATCGGCTACATGGGTTTAGGTTACAGTTTCCGTGAAGTTGAGATGCTGGTCTGGCTGGAAGTTCTGCGCGACAAGCAATGCGAAGACAGACCCTGTGAGATAGGCATCCCAAAAGAAGATGGCGGTGATAGTGAACCAGATGGCGGCTGCCCGGTAAAAATACATATACCGGAGATGCTGCACCTGGTCGGCGAAGGTAAATTCAGGCAGGCATTTGATCTGATCAAACAATCCAATCCCCTGCCTAATGTCACCGGCCGCGTCTGCCCACAGGAGATTCAGTGTCAGGGCGTCTGTACACTGAACCAGCGGCCCATAGAGATCGGACAGGTCGAATGGTATCTGCCGCAGAGCGAAAAAGTACTCAACCCGGACGCCAGTTACACCAT
>DAOVJH010000080.1 GCA_030673345.1 Pseudomonadota bacterium | reverse complement strand
GTTAGGAAAAGAAAAATTTCGTCAGGGCATGGACCTGTACTTTGAGCGCTATGATGGCCAGGCAGTCACCACCGAAGAATTCGTCGGTGCGATGGAAGACGCGAGCAAGGTTGATCTGCAACAGTTCAGGCGCTGGTATAAGCAGGCGGGTACGCCGGAAGTCACCGTCAGTGAAAGTTTTGATGCAGATACGAAGATCTATACCCTGGTGTTGTCACAGGCAACCTCTGCTACTCCTGGCCAGGATGAAAAGCAGCCTTTTCACATACCAGTAAAGATCAGCCTAATGGGTAAAGATGCGATGCCGGTCGCGTTGCAGACATCCGTTGAGCAGAACGCAGTGGATGGATCGATGGTTTTGGATTTCGTCGAACAGCAACAGCGATTCGAATTCGAAAATATAGAAGAAAAACCAGTGTTGTCGATCCTGCAGGGGTATTCAGCACCGGTGAAATTACATTTTGAGCGTGATGATGAAGAGCTCGCTTTTTGGATGGCGCACGAAACGGATGATTTTAACCGATGGGAAGCCGGTCAGCAGTTATCGACCCGACTGATTCTGTCGATGGTCGAGTCGATTAAAAAAGGTGAAGCTCTGGCCTTGCCTGATTATTACGTTGCGGCCTGCAAAAAAATTCTGCATGAACAAACACTGGATAAAGCGTTGATCGCCAGAGCCTTAACGCTGCCATCACTGATGTATATCGGTGAGATGATGCCTGTTATCGATGTCGATGAAATTCACCAGGCCAGGGAGTTTATCTATCAGCAGTTAGCACGGGAATTAAGAGAGGACCTGTTAGACGTCTACCAGGTTAATTCGCAGCAGACGTTTGATCTGTCACCTGAATCGATGGGTAAGCGATTCCTGAAAAATCAGTCGCTAGCCTACCTGCTGTATCTCGAAGGGCAGGGTGAGTCGCTGGCATCAACGCAATTTTATGAAGCTGACAACATGACGGACCAGATGGCCGCTTTTAAGGCACTGGTGCATCATCAGGCGGCCTGCTCAGGCCGGGTCATCGAAGAATTTTATCAGCAGTGGAAACACGACAACCTGGTGATGGACAAGTGGTTTTCCGTTCAGGCAAGTGTGCCGCATGTCTCTTCGATAGCAAGAGTGAAGCAATTATTTGACCACCCTGACTTTGATATCAAGAATCCTAATCGCGTGCGTTCTCTGCTCGGTGTTTTCTGTGCAGCCAACCCGTTATGTTTTCATGAGAGCGGTGGTTTTGGTTATGAGTTGCTGGGGCAATATATAGAAACCATCGATGCGATGAATCCGCAGATCGCATCGCGTCTGTGTGTGCCCCTGACCCGCTGGAGACGATACAATGAGTCTCGCCAAAAAATGATGAAATCACAGTTGTTAAGATTGATCTCGCTGTCAGATCTTTCTAATGATGTGACTGAACTGGTCGAGAAAAGTTTGAAGTAAATAATCCGTTTATTTTCAGATATTTGTTAAAAATGGATAAAAACAGATGTCCATGAATTTTACGGTGAAAATTATTGATAAATTTACCTTGAGATTCTTTATCTTATTGATTTTATTAAATTAATTTTCGTGATGCAGTCTTTATGACCGTCACGTTTTTTTACAGTTGTTTAAGCTGAAAAAAGCATTATTGCTGAAAATTTTAATAAATTCATAGTGTTATATTATTGGCATATTATTCGCATAGTTTCCGGTATATGTGTTTAATTTTGCTATAAAGAGACGCTTCATAAGTGAAATGCAAAAATCTTCTTTCATTTATGCTATTTGTGCTCATTGTTTATTAGAAAAATGTACATAATTTAGTGTGGATTTCGTGCGATTGCAGTATGTTCGGACTACAATTGAGTGAAAGATCGTGATTATGGTTGATCCGTTTTCAGAAATGGATGTTTCAATACATGCACAAGTTACTTAAGCAGGAGCTGTTGTTTATGTCGAATGTTGTTTCATTGTTTAGTGATACCCAAAAATATGAAGAAAGGCCGATCGTCGTTTTAGCTGACGATGACCCGTCTATTCGTCTGATGGTACGTCACGTACTGGAATCAGAAGATTTCGATATAATTGAAGCATCAGATGGTCTGGAGGCGATCAAAGCCGTTGAAAAACATCATCCTGCACTGATCCTTCTCGATGCGGTAATGCCGGGTATCGACGGTTTTACCACCTGTCAGCAGATCAAGGACAAAGGCCATACTGATATTCCTGTGATGATGATCACCGGTCTCGACGACGATGCTTCTGTCGAAAGAGCATATGAAGTCGGTGCTATCGATTTTATTACTAAACCGATTAAGTGGGCGGTGTTAAAACATCGCGTGAAATCGGTTGTTGCCAAGGTTATCGCTGAGCGTAAAGTCCAGTTACTGGCTTACCGTGATACGCTGACCAGCTTACCGAATCGCCTTTTATTTGCTGACCGTCTAGAACAGGCAGTAATACGTTCCGAGCGCAGCCGTACTTCTATGGCTCTGATGTTGGTCGATATCGATGATTTCAAACTGGTCAATGATTCATTCGGCCATGATGCAGGTGACAAATTAATCAAAGCGGTTGGTGAGTTGATTTCAAAATCACTGCGCCGTGCCGATACTATCGCCAGGCTCGGCGGAGATGAGTTTGCGGTAATCATCGAAGGTATTGAAGGGCCTGATGATGCTATTTCTATCGCGGATAACCTGACCACCATTCTCGAACATAATGTTCGTCTTGATGATCAGGAAACATACACCAGTGCTTCTATCGGCATAGCGATATTTCCAGAAGATGGCAAAGATGCGCGTACCTTGCTGAAAAATGCAGATACCGCGATGTTCCGAGCTAAAGAGAATGGCCGCCACTGTTTTCAGTTTTACAAGCCGGAGATGAGCGTCAGTGCGATGGAGCGTCTCGACCTGGAAAACAGTTTAAAAGCGGCTTTTGAAAATGACGAATTCATCGTTCACTATCAGCCTGTGATCGATATCCACAAAAATGAAGTAGTCGGTGTGGAAGCATTATTGCGCTGGCAGCACCCTGAAAAAGGCATGATTCAACCAGCGGACTTCGTTAATGTTATCGAAGACTGCGGCTTGATCGTCGCCGTCGGTGAATGGTTAGTCAACAGCGTCTGTAGCCAGTTAAGAGTGTGGCGGGAAGCCGGCATGGAAAATCAGAATATTTCAATTAATCTGTCGCCTCGACAGTTTAAAGAGCAGGATCTGGTCGCATCATTTACTCAGGCGATGGCAGAGAACAGCGTCGAAGGCAGTTCATTGTCCGTCGAGGTAACAGAGCGTACATTGATCGATAATATCGGTGAAGTAGATTCTACATTGAGGAAACTGCGTGGCATGGGTATAAAGATCATGCTTGATGATTTTGGTACCGGTTATGCTTCGCTGGCTTATCTGAAAGAGTTTCCTGTCGATGTGGTTAAGATTGATCGTGCATTTGTTACCGGGATACCTGACAATGAAGAGGATTCGACAATCGTTGATGCGATCGCCGGACTCACCCGCGGCCTGAAGCTGGCTTTACTTGCAGAAGGTGTAGAAAACGAACGTCAGTTGAATGTGCTCAAGAGTATCGGATGTCAATATGCTCAGGGCTTCTACTGGAGCAAAGCGTTGCCGGGTAATGAGTATGAACAGTTCTATATGAACCAGATCTATAAGCTTGGTTAACGACTAGTTACATAAACATATCAGTAAGCCGCTTAATGATTGAAAAGTCATTAAGCGGCTTTTTTAATCTTATAAAAAAATCATGAATATATTAATTACCGGCGCTAACCGTGGTATCGGACTGGAGATGGTTAAATATTCCATCGAGCAGGGCTGGCGTGTTTTTGCCTGCTGCAGGAACCCTCACAATGCTGAAAACCTGTTCAATATAGCGAAATTAGCGAACGGCAGGGTCAGTGTGCACATCGCGGACATGTTGGAGCTTTCGACGTTACAGGCGCTGTCATATGAGTTGCGCAATGACCCGGTGGATATTCTTGTTAACAATGCTGGCATCTATGGTTCAGAAAAGAATACATTTGGATCAGTCGATGTCAGCAGCTGGTTGCATACTTTTCAGGTCAATAGTATTGCACCATTAAAGATGATCGAAGCGTTCTCTGAACAACTGCTGATGGGAGACCGCAAGCTGGTCGCCTGTATGAGCAGCAAGATGGGCAGCATGGCAGATAACGGTTACGGTAACAGCTATATCTATCGTTCCAGTAAAGCCGCTCTAAACGCCGTGGTAAAAAGTTTGTCGATTGATCTAAAAGAAAAAGGTATCATCTCAGTCGCGTTGCATCCCGGTTGGGTAAAAACCGAGATGGGCGGACCGAATGCAGAGATCAGCACACGCGAATGTGTTGAGCAGATTTTTAATAACCTGTCATCGTTAACCATTAATGATAGTGGTCGTTTTATAGACATCGATGGCAGTGATATTCCCTGGTAGCTCCAGCTTAAAAAAATAAATGATATTACCTGATATAGAAAGATTAAAGTCGCTGGTTAAAATTGCCGCGCAGGAAGTCCTGCTCAAAGATTTTGGCCATTCAGAATTTGAATATAAAGAAGATGGTAGTGTCATTACACCTGCTGATCTTGCCATGCAGAACCGTCTGGAACTTGAACTAAAACAGCAGTGGCCGCAGTACGAGGTTCTGGGAGAAGAGATGACTGATGCCGAGCAGCAGGCAGTTATCAATACGGAAAACGGCTATTGGTGTATCGATCCGCTGGATGGCACCAGTAACTATGCTGCCGGACTGCCTTTTTTTGCAGTCTCTATCGCATTGATCATCGATAGACATCAGGCCATGGGGCTTATCTATGATCCGGTGCGAGATGAGATGTTTACTGCTGTCAAAGGGCAGGGTGCATACTTAAATGACCAGTTGCTGGATCATCGGAACCTGCAGTTTACAGAAGATAAGCCGGTGGTCGCAGAAATCGACCTTAAGCGACTGCCAGAACCGCTGGCAGTTAAACTGGTGACAGAGAGTATTTTTGCATCACAGAGAAATATTGGTTCCTCGGCCATCGACTGGTGCTGGATGGCGGCAGGAAGGTTTGATATATACCTGCATGGTGGGCAGAAACTGTGGGATTATGCCGCTGGCAGTCTGATATTTGCTGAAGCCGGTGGTCAGTCGATATCGCTAGACAATGAAGCAGTGTTTCGCGGACAGCTTGAAATTCGTTCGGTGTTAGCCTGTTTTGATAAAAACCTGTTTCAATACTGGTATGAATGGATAGGGATAAAAAATTAACAGCTAAGAATATAAATCTCAAATTTCATTGCAGATTTATCGGCTAGCAACTGTCGATTGCTGAATCAGCTTTCTGATTATCGCTTCCAGTTTTTCTTCATCATTACCGCGAAATCCTAAATTAGCGTGAATCACATTACCATGCTTATCGATAAGGTATGAGCTAGGCATGGCTTTCACATTATAGCTTTCAGCCGTGTTGCCACGCGGGTCGAAGGCAACGTCAAAATTTGCTGGTATCTGCTGTAAAAATTTATCGGCTTTGTTTCGAGATTCATCAAGATTTATCGCGATTATTTTAAAGCCTTCCTCTCCATATAAAGACTGCATCTTGTTCATCCAGGTAAATGACTTGCGACATGGCTGACACCAGGATGCCCAGAAGTCGAGGTAGACGATCTGACCACGATAGTCGCTCAGCTTAATCTGTTTTTGCTGGCCGTCCAGCTTAAAATCAGGTGCGGGCGCAGAAATTGCATTTCCACTACCAAACAATCCGTATAAAGTTAATGCTGTCAGTGATATTCGAAATAGTGAGGCAATCATAAGGAACTCCGATGTAAATACTTTGGCAAAAAATAAACGTAACAAATCAATGTAACGCATTGATTTAAATAAATATTATTGTTTTTTAACCGTTTTGAGAATTTATGAATTTGGAGCAATTACGTACCTGAGAAAAAGTGGCTTACGAGGTAAACTGTCACTTTTTCGACAACTGCTAAGAATATAGCACTTCACTTTAAAAAATCGACACAAAATGGGTAAAAATGTTGATTTTTTGGCCTTTTTTAATGAATTCAGATATTTATAAGAGCCTGTTAAAAAAACGCTTAACTGCAAATTCAAGTTATTCAAAACGCCGCAGATTATACGATGAAATGTTGCATGAAATGGCAATATTTATATCGGGACAGTTGGTTTATTTGCCACCATTTATGCGGTATTAAGCTAAAATACCTGTAGTGAATCATCCTATCAACCTCTCACTCAATTGTAGAAAATGGCGCCATTATTAATCGACAGCCGTGATGTATTAAAACTAGGCTTAATTTCAGTGCTGGTCACGGTTCTAACCTTTGCTGGCGGCTTTCTTTTTGGCCACCAGCGAGCGACAATATTTTATCAGGCAGGCACAGAGCTTAAGTCACTCTCATTGCCAGAGAAGGACGTTGCTACCGATGATACGGTCAATTCCAGAGTGCCTTCAGTCATTGAAGCGGGTGAGGAGATCGATGTTGATCAGCCTGAAACGATTACGCTTGTTAACAGTGGTAAAAACGATTTAGCGCCTGAGTATGCCGCTTCAGCGGCAGTGACAAATTATCCCACTGCTGAAAGCTTGTCTGCGCTCCCTGAAAAAGTTGTGGACGGCAAAAAGGATGTTGTACTGCAACCCGAAAGCAACAGGGAAAATCTGCCTGCTACAGAAAACATAGCTCAGCCACAGATACCTGAAATTGACACAGATATAGGCATCGAGGCGGTTAACGATGAAGATGTCGGTACCGTTGCTACTTTTACTTCAGATGACTTAAGCAAGAT
>DAOVJH010000218.1 GCA_030673345.1 Pseudomonadota bacterium | reverse complement strand
GATCCCTGTTCCATCACTGAGAACAATGTGGTCAAGCCCGGCAAGGGGCAGGCGTTCAATAAGGTCAAGGCTAAAAACCTGAGAACCGGCAGAGTGTTGGAGCGCACCTTCAAGTCGACAGAATCTGTCGACGCAGCGGATGTCGATGAGATGAACGTGGAGTATCTGTACAGCGATGGTGAGGCCTGGCACTTTATGGAGCCCACCAGTTTCGAGCAGTACGCAGCAGATGCTGTCGCAGTTGGTGAAGCGGTAAAATGGATCAAAGGTCAGGAGGTCTGTGTCATGACATTATGGGATGGTTCTCCACTGACGATAACACCGCCAAATTTTGTCGAGCTGGCTGTGGCACAGACTGATCCCGGGTTAAAAGGTGATACTGCGCAGGGCGCGACCAAACCG
The DNA here is from genome assembly GCA_030673345.1 of Pseudomonadota bacterium. Classification (GTDB taxonomy): domain Bacteria; phylum Pseudomonadota; class Gammaproteobacteria; order SZUA-229; family SZUA-229. The sequence goes on along the minus strand of DAOVJH010000218.1, from coordinate 3,492 downwards.
GCGACGCTGGAAACGGGTACCGAAGTCAAGGTACCGCTTTTTGTTAACGAGGGCGATATACTTAAAATCGATACACGTAATGGAGAGTATGTGTCACGCGCTTAACGGGCAGGCTGATGTCTGAGAACGTCGAACAGGCAGCTCGCTGGCGAGCTGAAGCCAGTAGAGAGATACTGTTAGAGAGAGCTCTGATGCTGAAAAGCATCCGGGCTTTTTTTGATGCGCGTGCAGTGGTCGAGGTTGAAACCCCGTTGTTATCGCATTATTCGACGACCGATCCGCACCTCGATAGCCTGCGTTCGAACTTTCGAGAACAGGCCTGTTATCTAAACACTTCACCTGAATATGCGATGAAGCGGTTACTGGCGGGTAACCCGCAGGCTATCTATCAGATCTGTAAAGCCTTTCGTGATGACGAGCTGGGACCTAATCATAATCCTGAATTCACGCTGCTGGAATGGTACCGCCCGGGTTATGATATGCAGCGGCTGATGGCCGAGCTGGCCGAGCTGGTCGAAATGCTTTGCAGAAACTCGGAAACCGAGCCCACGTTTGCCTATCTGAGTTATCAACAGGCGTTTGAAAACGTTACCAGTTTTGACCCGCACCAGGTTACTTCGGGACAGTGTTACCAGTTTGCACTCAGTAACGGCGTTGAGATCCCACAGGGATTGACCGCTGATGATGATGTCGATGACTGGCTGGACTGGATACTCACGCAGCGGGTATTGCCCGCATTTGACAGAGACAGCTTTACTTTTCTGTATGACTACCCGGCATCGCAGTGTGCGCTGGCAAAGATTGCAGATAATGAAAATCATGTCGCTGTGGCGAAACGTTTTGAGCTTTTTTTTGGCGAGGCCGAACTGGCCAATGGTTTTTTTGAGTTGACCGATGCTGATGAGCAACTTTATCGTTTTCGACAGGAAAACCTGAGGCGGGAACAGGCCGGTAAGGCGCCTGCCTGTATCGACGAAAATCTAATTGCTGCACTAACACACGGACTGCCCGAATGTTCCGGGGTGGCTGTTGGTCTGGACCGGTTATTAATGGTGCTGTCTGGTGCCAAAAAGATTGATCAGGTCTTATCGTTCTCCTGGGATCGTTCTTAGATCTGGTTCAGTTATTTTATTACCTTTCTGCCAGGTAAGGCTTTCTGCGCAAAATAAATAATGTATAACCGTATCGTTATTATAAATAGATATGAAAATTTGGCAGGTTCTGCTGATTTTTTTGATCTGTGTCGTATTTATTCTCGTGTCATTTTAAATCACTTCGATAAGTTAGCGAAAACCCTTGCAATTTTAATTTTCACAGGGCATTCTCTACAGTCCACGCATCCCACACCCAATGTGGGTATGCGTCACTCATTTTTTTGTGTAAATGAACATGAAGGTAGCTTTGGGCATGTCAATAATTAGTCGAATAAAATTTCCCTTTTATCTCTCACTAACACTTCTTACTGGATGGTCCGCGCAGGCGCAGGCTGACACTGTTATCACCGTTGGCGTTGCATCTCATGGTGGTGCAGTCATTCTCGGCGGCAGTGTGATACCGCTTAAAGAAGTGACGCTGGCCGCGCAGATGCCTGGTCGTGTTATCAGTATTGCCGGTGAAGAAGGTGATGAGTTTGCGACGGGTACAGAGCTGGTGAAGATCAACGATGATGATCTGCAGGCGAAGAAATCGGCTGCCGAGGCTCAGTTAAACTCAGCGCAGAACGCAATGCAGAATGCGCAGGTTCAATATAATCGTGAACTCTGGAATCCACGTGTTTATAACCCGCGTCCGATGGCCGGTATGGGAATGCCGTCTATGTTCGATGGTTTTTTTAATAACATGGATGATATGCCTGGCGGCAGCACAGGCAATAAGAGTATTGAGCGACATGCCGATCTGGTTACTCAGGGCACACAGGTTGCATCGGCTCGCTCGCGTATCACAGAAGCTGAGTCCGGCCTGCGTACAATCAACGCCAAGTTGCGCGATACCAAAGCAATAGCACCGTTTGACGGCGTCATCATGAAAAAGATGGTCGAAATTGGCGATACCGTCCAGCCGGGCCAGCCATTAATCATTTTTTCATATTCTAAATTTCTTCGTATACAGGCAGAAGTTCCTGCGCGCTTAATGCCCGGTCTAAAGAAAGGCATGGTCGTTCCTGCAAGGCTTGATGTCGGTAATACGCTAATTAATGCCCGCGTGGCACAGATTTCACCGGTTGCTGACAGTCAGCAGCATACAGTAACCGTTAAGTTCGACCTGCCAGAAGGTGTGCCAGGTGGTCCGGGTATGTATGCAGAAGTAATGATTCCTGATGTGAATTCACCGAGTCGCGCATTGCCGGTTGTTCCGATGGCTGCCATTCATAAGAAGGGCAGCTTGCCGTCAGTGCAGGTACTGGATGACGAAAATAAACCCAAGATGCGTTTAGTACGCATCGGTGAAGTGGTCGACGAGGATTCAGTAACGATTTTATCCGGATTGAAACCGGGTGAGCGTTTACTGGTTCGCGACCGAAAATAGAATAGTGAAACATCATCCGCAGGGTGTTAGTGCCAGGCAGATGTTTGGGAGGTGTTCGTAGCGGTATTGCGAACAGGTTTGAACTGTAGAGAATAATTAGTAGTCCTCATGGCAGATAATAAAGAAACGAATCAGCTGGAAACAGCAAAGCAAGGTCTTGGTCTCGCGGGTGCAACCGCAAAGGCATTCATCAATTCACCGTTAACGCCGATGTTAATCGTCATCTTTATTCTGATGGGATTAACCGGTATCGCGTTTACGCCAAGGCAGGAAGACCCGCAGATATCCGTGCCGATGGCTGATATCTTTGTCCAGTATCCTGGCGCCTCCGCCGAGCAGGTAGCTGCCCTCGCAGCCAAGCCGCTGCAGCGAATCATGGGTGAAATGTCGGGTGTTAAGCATGTTTATGCTGCCTCGCAACGTGATGCCGCCATCGTTACTGTCGAATTTGACGTCGGCGAAGAGATGGAAGATTCGTTGACCAAGCTTTACAGTAAGCTCGATTCAAATAAAGACGTCATGCCACCCGGTGTGATGGGTTACATGGTTAAACCTAAAGCGGTCGATGACGTACCGGGCCTGACCATAACCTTATGGTCGAATGAGGTTGATGATGCTTCGCTGCGTCTGATAGCCCTGGATACCCTGCAAAAACTCAGTGAAGTGGAAAACTCTAACCAGGGTTTTGTGGTCAGTGGGCGTAAAGAACAATTGCGAGTCGAAGTACTGCCTGAAAAACTGGCTGGTTATGGCATTAGTCTGCCGAAACTTGCCCAGGTTATTCAGCAGGCAAACAGCGAAAAATCGGTGGGTGATATCGAAGCATGGGATAAGAGCTTTAAGGTTTATACTGGCTCATTCCTGCAATCTGCGCAGGATGTTGAAAATATTGTTGTTGGTATTCGCAACGGTATTCCGGTGTATATCCGTGATGTTGCCAACGTGCTGCACGGGCCATCAGAAGTG
>DAOVJH010000167.1 GCA_030673345.1 Pseudomonadota bacterium | reverse complement strand
TTGCCTCCATTATTTGGAGGATTTTATGAAAAAATTATTATCGATCAGTGCTGCTGTAGCAACAGCAGGTTTCTCTTTTGCAGTTCATTCTGAAACTGCGGCAACACAGGTACCTGCGGTGGTCGTCAGTGCCGCTCGTACCGAACAGAGCACGTTAACGACACCGGCCAGTATTACTGTGATCACGCGTGAGCAGATCGAAGCCAGCGGTTCTTCGCATGTGGTCGACGTGTTGCGTGGCCAGGGTGGTGTGCAGATCAATGACCTGTACGGTGATGGCAGCCGGGCGACGGTTGGTATGCGTGGTTTCGCTGAGAGTGCCGGTTCAAATACCCTGGTGCTTATCGATGGGCGCCGGCTAAATAATCCGGATATCGCTTCACCCGACCTGAACAGTATCGCATTAGAAGATGTCGAGCGCATCGAGCTGGTGCAGGGTAGTGCTGGTGTGCTGTTCGGAGATCAGGCCGTCGGTGGTGTGATCAATATCATCACCCGTAAACCGGGTGCCTTGAGGCATTCATTAGAAGTGTCTGCCGGCAGTTATAACACTGTTAAGCTTCATGGCATGACATCTCAGGCGCTGGATAACGGTGTGAATTATCTTGTTTCACTCGATGCTCGGGAGTCTGATAACTACCGCCAGCATAATGAGTCATCTTATCTGAATGGTTTCGGTAAGCTGGGTTATGATTATGACAGCGGTTCTATCTTTGCCGAATTGCAGTATGTCGATGACGAGCTCAACACACCGGGTACCCTGTTTGCTGATGAGGTAGCGGCCGATCGACGCCAGGTTAATCCAAACTTTGCAGGTGATTTTTCTGATGCGACTACGACAGTAAGCCGTCTCGGTATCGTGCAGGCGATCGGCAGTAACTGGTCATTTGAAGGTGAGCTGACGAACCGTGATACTGACGGTGTTTTCAGGCTGAGCTCTGTGTTTGGTGCTGAGATTGAAAATGCCACACAGGATCGAGAGATAAAAGAATTTACCCCGCGCTTTATCGGTTTTATACCTGCGATGAACAATACCATGCTGACACTCGGTGGTGATGCGATCGAGAGTGATTACCACCTGAGCTCACGTTTTGGCGACCAGTTTAATGAGCAGCGGCAGCATTCGCTCTATGCGCAGGCCGTGGTGCCAGCCGGCAGTCGAGTCGATGTGACACTCGGTGTGCGTTATGCCAGCGTGGAAAATTCGTTACGTGACACGGGTGGTTTTGCACTCTTTCCTGCAGGCGTACAGGTTGATGATGATGTGACGGTGGGCACACTGGGTCTCTCTATAAAAGCCAGTGAAAGCCTGCGAGTGATCGTTCGTGCTGATCAGAACTACCGCTTTGCAAAAGTAGACGAGTTCCTGCAGCCGGCGTTTACTCCGACGTTTACCCCGGTATTGCTCGAAACGCAGAAAGGCCTGTCATTGGAATCAGGCATCGAGTGGACACGCGGTGCTAATTCAGCGAAGTTGATCGTCTACAAACTGGATCTCGAAAATGAGCTCGCTTTTGATCCGATTAATTTTGCCAATATCAACCTGGATGATACTGAGCGCAGAGGCATTATCACCAACGGTTACTGGCAGGTGACACAAGGTTTTGGTCTTTCGGCCAGCTATACCTATACCGATGCAGAAGTATCCAGTGGCGCTTTTGTGGGTAAGGCAATCCCTTTTGTTGCTAAACACTCAGCCCTGTTAACGACTGACTATACGGTTTCTGAATCATGGCAGTTATTTGCTGAGCTGTATGCCATCAGTGACCGGGTGTTCTCAGGTGATTTTGATAACGTGTTAGGCAGGCTTCCGGGTTATGGCCTGGTCAATATCAAAGCTGAATACAATATCAATGACTTCACATTCAGTGGCAGGGTGAACAACCTGTTAAACAAACAATACTCTGATGTTGGTCAGCTGGGTACTGATCCGAATACGTTTGCATCGGCAGAAGCATTTTTTCCGTCACCAGAAATCAACTTTTTGCTGACAGCAGCATGGAATTTCAGATAATCTAGGATAATGGATAGCGCCATAAAACCGATTGCGGCAACGACCTCGCTGTCACTCCTGATTCACGGCGTGGCATTTGCAGGTCTGTTGCTGGTTTATGACCAGTCGGTAACCCGTAGCGAGGGGGTTGGTAAGGGTGTTGATATACACCTGGTAAGTTCGGTCGCGGTTGCTGATCAGCAGCAGGTCGATGTGTCGTCCAGACAGGCAAAGTTAGAGCAGGAAGTGGCTGCTGAAAGTTTGATGCGGACGGTTCAGAAAAAGTTGGTTGAAACGGTTCTAACCACTACGGCCAGGGCACAGAGCATTCATCATGAACTGCCCGCCGAAGCAAAACACGTCGATGAAAACAGGCTTGAGCAGTTGCCTGCAGACGCAGGCGATGGTCATGCAAGCATAGTGCGTGCAACCAATGCCTCACAGCAACAACACGCCATACTCGAGTTGTTGCACCGGAGCATCAGTGATAAAAAAGAGTATCCCTATCTGGCGCGTAGACAGCGGCGCGAAGGTGTTGCAACGGTTGCTTTCGTGCTGCATCCTGACGGAAAGATCGAAAATGCACACCTCGTTTCGTCGAGCCGTGCAAAGGTTCTTGACCGTGCGGCACTAACGGCGGTGAGACATATCGAACCTTTCACTGCAGCGCGCGAATATCTCGAACGGTCTGAAGCCTTTCAGGTCGATATCGCATTTGAACTGCTCTGATCGGTTGAGTGTATGGCTAACCGGTTAACAAAGATCTATACGCGAACGGGCGATGACGGCAGTACCGGCATGGCAGATGGAACGCGTGTGGCGAAGGATGACCTGCTGGTTCATGTCATCGGTGAAGTCGATGAACTGAACAGCCAGCTCGCAGTCGTTGCATGTCATACAGCGGATAATTTTTCTGAATCGATCAAGACTATCCAGAACGAACTGTTTAACATAGGCGCTGAACTCACATTGGGTCAGGTGATGATCAAGCAGGAAAATATCGACAGGCTGGAAAAAAATCTGGATGAATTAAACCAGTCATTGGCGCCGCTAAAAGAATTCATTCTGCCCGGTGGCGGGCTTGCTGCCTCTCATTGTCATGTGGCGCGGGCGATCTGCCGCCGTATCGAAAGATCGCTGGTGAGCCTCGATAAGCGTGCATTTTTAAATAAATATTTAAAGGCATATGTTAATCGCCTGTCTGATTACCTGTTTGTGCTGGCACGTGCGATAAGTAAGACGGAAGGTAAGGATGAAGTTTACTGGCAGTCAGAAAGGTTAAGAAAATAATTATTTACAGAGAAGTAATTAAATATTGTCATCTCTCCCGCTGGTCGAGATGACAATGTTAGCGACAGTATCTCTGCTGTAGAATTTAAATTTATAAAATCATGATAAAAATCGGCATCGACTTAGGTGGTACAAAGATTGAAGGCATCGTTTTATCAGAAGCAGGCGACGAATTATTTCGCCATCGCGTCGCTACCCCGCAGGATGATTATAAAGCTACTTTAAAAAGTATTATCGACCTGATCGGTCGTCTCGAAAATGACAGTGGTGAAAAGGGCAGTATAGGTATCTGCACACCCGGCGCGTTATCACCTGCCACAGGATTGCTGCGAAATTCCAATTCGGTGTGCATGAACGGTAAACCAGTACTGGACGATCTTCAAAACAGCCTTGATCAGGAGATACGTATTGCCAATGATGCCAATTGTTTTGCGCTATCCGAGGCAACCGATGGTGTTGCGAAAGATGCATCAGTGGTTTTCGGCGTAATCATCGGCACCGGCACTGGTGCTGGCATCGTCATCGATAAAAAAGTATTGCTTGGTTCAAATGCGATAGCCGGGGAATGGGGGCATAACCCGCTGCCATGGCCGGAAGATTTTGAGTTGCCGGGGCCGGAGTGTTATTGTGGAAAACATGGCTGCATTGAAACCTGGCTTTCAGGCCCTGGTATCGTCCGCGATCACGAACTGCACAATAACGCTTTTATCGATGCAGAAACACTGGATAATAAAGCGCGTTTTGGTGATGAAGAAGCTAATGAAACGTTGCAACGTTACGAAGATCGCATGGCCAGAAGTCTCGCACATGTGATCAATATTTTAGATCCTGACGTCATCGTGCTCGGAGGCGGTATGGGAAATATAAAACGTTTATATGAAAATGTCCCTGAAAAATGGGGCGAATACGTATTTTCTGATGTGGTAAATACAAAACTTTTGGCACCTGTTTATGGTGACTCATCTGGCGTTAGAGGCGCAGCGTGGTTATGGAACAGTTAGATACAGCATCAGGGTTATATCGCTTGCAACGGTACCCGGTTAGAAAAAAGCAATCCTTAAGGGCCTGGGATGCAGCCGACGAATATGTATTAGCTCATCTTGAAGAAAATAATCTTCTTCATAAAGACATCAGTCTATTGATCGTTAACGATGGCTTTGGCGGTTTATCAATCCCATTAAGTCAGTATCACCCGGTGGTGATGACCGACTCTTACTTATCTATGCAGGCTATTTCTTCGAACCTAAAAATTAATGATCTTGATTATGAATCCGTTAGCATCATAAACAGCTTGCATGCACCTGATAGTGTCCTGGAAAGAACGGCTGATATCATTTTGATCAAGGTGCCTAAAAGTCTTGCGATGC
>DAOVJH010000133.1 GCA_030673345.1 Pseudomonadota bacterium | reverse complement strand
TTTTAGGGGCGTAGCTGTCGCGGCGGCCTTTTCTGGGTACTCTTTTGGGCTGTAGCAAAAGAGTACCTCGACTGCGGTGCGAATACCGCAATGCCTAACAAAAATACCAACTGTAAATATTGTTCAACCTGACCCTAACTCAACCAACTTCAGCTAAACCTGAAACAAAATCGCGGAATCAATAAAATCCGCTCCTACAAAAACGGTGAAACGTAAAATAGAAAGCAGTAATTAGCCGTGCGTGCGAATAAATTCACACTTAACCAAAAACAGACTTAACCAACGGAATCGTCAACTTGCGCTGCATCGCCATCGACGCCTTATCCAGCACCGCCAACCGCTCAAACAGACCAAACATATCCCGCGGGTATCGCTGCATCAGATAGTCAGCCACATTCTCTGGCAATTCCAGTCCGCTCTGCCTGGCACGATAACTCAAGGCCTGATATTTTTCCTTATCGGTAATACCCTGCAGATGAAACACCGGCCCCCAGGACAATCGTGAGCGCAGGTCCGGCAGTTTCACAAAATTCTCTTCCAGCGGATGCGCAGACGCCAGCATCAGACAGCTGCTGTTCTCACGTACGCGGTTGATCAGGTCAAATAATGCCGTCTCCCAGGCCGCGTCGATCAGCCATGCTTCGATATCATCGAGACAGATCAATTCGATCTGCTCCAGGCCATCGAAAATATCCGTCGACTGGCCGGCGATCTCTGCCGGCGTCAGGTAACAGACCGTACGCTGTTTTTTTGCTGCCAGATTGCAGCTGGCCTGCAATAGATGGCTTTTCCCCAGTCCTGAACTACCCCAGAAATATAATTGTTTTTCTCCCTCTCCTGATGCCATCTGTTGCGCAAGGCCGACTGCAACAGAGTTATTACCAGCGACATAACTATCAAAAGTAAATAACTCGCCTGGCTCAAAACCTAAGGGCAATTGTGGATGTGTTAACGCGGTCATCTGCGACAGTATTAATGGGCAAGTTTGTAATGGTAGATAGTAGGCTGCGGGATTATCTCAAGCGAGTGTTCATCCGACGGGGCAACAGGTGGGGAGGATAACAATCCATCACCCTGACTATTTTCAGCTGCGGTGATATCAACACTGACATCGGTGATGCCTGTTCCCTCATTGACTGATGTTGTATCCTGTATCTCAGGTTTCGCCCCGATCAGTTCAGCATCATTTTTGATCAGGTTCAAAAAGTCTTCTTCACTGCTCCGTAAAGTGATTTCAAACATGGCGTTCTGCCCATTCACCTTTAATGGTACCACCATCGCCACCGCACTTAGATCTCGTAGATAATTTTCCAGTCTGCGATATTTTTTGATGGAATCAACCGCCTGCACTTCCAGCTGCAGGCTTGCCATCTGCTGAGAACTACCATTACTCTTGACCGCAAAAATGATGCCCATCGCGTCTGCCGCCTGGTCGATCGCTTTATCGATCAGCTGCTCATAATCTGCATTTTCTATGCTCCAGTGACGGTTGCCGGCTGCCATCAATAAGCTCCAGCTGCTCTGCCACTTGTTGCCATTCCAGATCAGGCTACCGGTCAAGGCCGGGCCTCTGCTATATCTTTTAGATGCCGCCGAGACAGGATCTTTAAAACCGCCGCGAATATCCGCCACTTTTAATATCTTTCGGTCTTTTTTATCATACGACGGCCAGCGCCTGGGAATGCCCCGCCTGCGCAAGGCATCATCTGCAGAAGTTTTTATCAATGACTGGTCTGTATCCTTTAAAACATATTCATTTCTGCCATCTCTGATCGCCAGCCAGACAACCACGTCAGTACGGTGCTCACCCCATACCGGGTAACCATTATCGAGCAGATATTTCTCCATGGAACTGCCGTTATACTGAATTTTTAAACGCTGCCCCAGAACCTCGCCCTGCTCGTTTTCAACCGGGTCTGCCACAGGCTCATAACTGTATCGCTTCACATATCGGCTTGCAGGCGGACGCTTCAACTTGTCCATCACGATGCTGTCACCAGAGATACGGATGAACACTTCATCCAGCCCCTCTTTGAGCACCCGCCAGCGGATATCTGCTGACTCATCGACGACCAGAGCTTCTACATCATATAGTGCGCTGGAACTGGCAGCCACTGCCTGGTTTAAAACCAACAGCAAACCGGCGAAAACGAATGTCTTCGTTATGAGATGATACATTTGGGACATGGGCATGAAAAATATATACGGGAAATTGTACAAATGATGACTAACAAAAGTGTACAATAACACATCTTTTTATTAGACCCCAGAGTCCTATATCGAAACGCGAAAAAATGTGCAAGATATTGGTTTCACAGGGAAAGCAAAAAATATTAGTCGCACCCATAGGTTCGGCGTCTATTTTTTCTTTTTCTGTGAAACCAAGAGCTTGTGCAGAATTCGTGTTTCTATGCAGGACTCTGGGGTAAACGAAAAACGGTTCTAATCAGCCCCCGAAGTCGATGTCTGCTAACCATTCAAAATCATTAAGTTACCGCGATGCGGGCGTCAATATCGATGCCGGCAACGAGTTTGTCGAAAAGATCAAATCCAGTGTTGCCAGCACAAACCGCCCCGGCGTCATGGGCAGTCTTGGTGGTTTCGGCGGATTATTCGAATTGCCGGAAGGTTACGAGCAGCCAGTACTGGTATCTGGCACCGATGGTGTCGGCACCAAGCTCAAACTGGCCATCGATCTGGATAAACACGACACTATCGGCATCGACCTGGTCGCGATGTGCGTGAACGATATCCTGGTACTCGGTGCAGAGCCGCTTTACTTTCTTGACTACTATGCCACAGGCGAGCTGAACACTGAGGTTGCTGCCAGTGTCGTCGAAGGCATCGCCGAAGGCTGCCGCCAGTCGAATGCCGCATTGATCGGCGGTGAAACTGCTGAGATGCCGGGAATGTATGGAAAGGGAGATTACGATCTCGCCGGTTTCTGTGTTGGCGTCGTCGAAAAACAAAAGATAATCGACGGTTCTAAAGTAAAAGCAGGCGATACCTTGATCGCTATCGCATCAAGCGGCCCGCACTCCAATGGCTACTCACTGGTACGTAAGATCATCGATGTCAGTAACGCTGATATCAATGCTTCATTCGGCGAACATAATAAGCCGTTAGGTGAAGCGCTGCTCGCACCGACCAGGATCTATGTCAAAGCGATCCATCAACTGTTGGGAACGTTCGACATCCATGCCATGGCACACATTACTGGCGGTGGTCTGCTGGAAAACATTCCCCGTGTTTTACCCGAAAACGCACAGGCAGTCGTCGATACAGACAGCTGGCAGCTGCCAGAAGTTTTTCAATGGTTACAGGACAATGGCAACGTCGAAATCAATGAGATGTACCGTACCTTTAACTGTGGTGTCGGCATGGTATTGATCGTCGATACTAACGACGCTGAAGCGATCGTATCGATGCTGGTTCAGAACGGTGAAAACGCATGGCAGCTGGGTACTGTCGAACCTGGTGATAAAGATCAGGTTCTATTTAAATAGCAATACCGCCCGCAGCATCCGTGGAAAAAGAAAAACCTTCTCTCGTCGTCCTGATATCCGGTGGCGGCAGCAACCTGCAGGCGATTATCGATGCCATCACCAACAACGAACTTGATGCAGAGATAAAAGCGGTCATCTGCAATCAGGCGGAAGCGTCAGGCCTGGATCGTTCAGCAAAGGCAAACATCCAAAACCACATCGTCGACCACAGACTGTTTCCTGACAGGGAATCGTTCGACCAGGCGATGACGGAGATCATCGATCCATTGAATCCTGACCTGGTCGTACTCGCCGGTTTCATGCGGATATTGAGCGATGATTTCATAGACCACTACCAGCATCGTCTGATCAATATTCACCCTTCGCTGCTGCCAAAGTACAAGGGGCTCAACACACATCAACTGGCGATCGATAACGATGACGCCAAACACGGCGCCAGCGTACATTACGTTAGCCATGAACTTGATAGCGGACCGGTTGTCATACAGGCAGAAGTTCCAATCCTGACCACCGATAACGCAGACACCCTGGCCGCGCGCGTACTGAAGGAAGAGCACAAGATATATCCGATGGCCATAAAGATGCATACCGAAGGCCGCTTAACATTTGATAAAGACAAGCTAAATCTTGATAATAAGCTTCTCTGTAAACCATTACTCTGGAAAGACGGTCAACTACACACATAAAACGATCTAAGCGATGACGAACAAACAAATACCTCACCTGTTACGACTGTTGATCATAGCTGCTACATTTTTCGCCCAGCAGGTTCTCGCTGCACAGGCACTGCCTGAATTCTCAGCCAAATATGCTATCCAGAAATTTGGTGTGAAACTGGCTGAAGCGCATTACCAGTTAAGCTATACCGATAGCGGTTATAAATTTACACAGCAAACAGAACTGTACGGCGTCGCCAGCCTGTTCGCCAACGACACGGTATCTGCTGCCAGCTATATCGACAAGGTAGGTGATAACCTGCTGCTCACAGAGCACCATTACACCCAGACAGGCAGAGAAGAAAACAAAGATGAAACGTTCAGCATTCATTGGAACACGCCTAAGAATACACTCAGTGGAAAAGTTACCGGCATCGTCAGGAGCAAAGAGATAGAACTGCATACCGGCACAGAAGTCTGGGAAGCGTTATCCTTCCAGATCCCACTGATGATCGAAGCGAATGAAGATATAAAAGAGTATCCATATCGTGCGATAATCAAAGGCGAGATAGATGACTACATCTTCGTCTTAACATCGAACAAAAAAATCCAGTTTGCCGGTAAAGAATATAAATCGATACAGTTGGTACGTACCGACCCAGAAAAAAACAGGCAGCTGCATCTCTGGTTAATACCTGAATTGGATAACATACCCGTCATTATAGAAAACTATCGTAACGGAAAAGAACACTCGCGGATGCAGCAGGAGAGTGTCAGCTTCAACAAGGAGATAACCTATAGCGAGCAACAGGCAGAAGACGACGATGACATCTAACTACAGCGACTTCGATAAAAACGATGAGGAAGGAGCACAGTATGACGGCCCGAGCAAGTCACAGCTAAAGCGTGAGAGCCATCACCTGACGGACGTCGGTGAAGAGATACTAAAACTGTCACAAGAAGATATACGGTCACTACACCTGCCCGATGAACTCGATGTGGCTATCCACACAGCCTTAAAGAT
>DAOVJH010000440.1 GCA_030673345.1 Pseudomonadota bacterium | reverse complement strand
TGGTTGTCTGGTAAAAGGTCAGGGTGTGATATACGGCCGCAAAACCATAACTGGTTATAGATGAGGCTGCCTTCTTCATGTACCGCATCGGTTACTTTTCGCCAGCCGGCGACCTGTTGCTCGTTATATATACCAGGGGTTGCCGGGTAACCAACACCTTCTTCTGAGACCTGGGAGGCCTCTGTGATGATGAGGCCTGCAGCAGCACGCTGTCGATAATACTCGACGTTTATTTCCTGTGGTACGTTACCCGCCGCGGCGCGGTTTCTTGTCATGGGGGCCATTACCATACGATTTTTGAGATTGAGATTGCCGATGGTTATCGGTGAAAACAGGTCATCTGTGCTCATAGTCTTATTTCCTTGTGCGGTTAAATCTATTAACTTAGACAATTGTCTAAGTTAGGCATCATAAAGTAATGCAACTGTCTAAATTTGTCAAGCCCAGTTTAGAAATTTTACCAAAAGTGTCATCATGATTATTGATTGAGTTTTTGATACAGACAGATTATTGTGGAAGGAAGATAAATATTCAGGAACAGAGTAGTGGCGATAATAGGTTTGATCAGCGATGTGCATGCTGCACCAGAACCATTAGAACAGGCGATTTCGATCTTTGCTGATGCTGGTGTGGATCAGATATTGTGTGCAGGTGATATCGCCGGTTACATGGAAGGACTGCCACAGACGATTAAACTACTGAAAGACAATGCCTGTCAGACGATCATGGGTAATCATGACCTGTTATACCTGGATCATCATGAAGATGAGCCAGATGATGAGGTAAGTACCTTTTTGCAGCGTTTGCCGGCTTTTTATGAGGCCACAATCGAAGGTAAACGCATCTATATGGTTCATGCTCAGCCGCCCGACGGCTGCCATGGCGGTATCAAGTTACTGGATAAGAATGGTGAACTACTGCCAGATAAGGTTGCACGATGGAATGATGAGCTTCAGGCTTTTGATTTTGACGTGCTGATCGTCGGTCATACGCATCAGGTGTTCGTCGAGAAGCTAGGCGGTATGCTGGTGGTGAATCCGGGCAGTTCTGTTTTTAATCACTGCTGTGCGATCCTGCGTTTACCGGAGATGACTGTTGAGCTGGTAGCGTTGTCGGGCAAGACGATCCAGAAGACCTGGAACTGGGGTGAGCATGTGATCTACGGGAAATAATCGCTGTCAGTTCATTTCTGCCAGGTGTTCATGCAAAAAGTTCGCACACTTTTGAACTAGCTCGCCATGCTCTGCTGATGTGGTGCCAGCATCAATAGCAGTGCCTGCGCGTGTTCAGCTGCTTTTCTGCCCAGGTCGGTGAGGTAACCGCCGTCGACGGCTGTGACCAGCCCTTTATCAAACAGGCGTTGTACGGCAGCAATCTGTTCTTTGTTCGCCTTTGAGTGGACTTTTATACCTTGCTGCGTGCTCTGCAGGTTGTAGCGAATCAGAATATCCATCTCAGCCATTTGTTCTTCTGTGTAGCGCATGTTTTCACCTTTTTGCAACGTTGGTTCCGGTCACCGGGAACCTTTTATGTTACATCAAAAATTGTGATGATGTTATGTTGAATCTAGGCTATATTAGGGTTTTCTAAATATACAACCGCAGAAACCGCCTCAATCGAAATGAATGTCCTTAATACCCTGAATTCGCTCTCCCGAAGCCGTATTTACTGGCTGAGTTATATCGTCGGCAGTGTTGCTTTACTGGTGGCTGCATTATATTTTCAGTTTGTCCTTGAAGAATTGCCGTGTCTATTGTGTATACAGGTGCGCCTGCTGATCACTTTGCTGCTGCTGGTCTCTGTTGTCGGTTTAACGACCCTGAAATACAGGGTAATAAACATCATGACACATCTCGCAACGGTTCTTATTGCTGGCGGTCTGGCTGAGCGCTCTTATCAGCTGCTAGGTACCGA
>DAOVJH010000043.1 GCA_030673345.1 Pseudomonadota bacterium | reverse complement strand
TAGCGGCAACGATGGTGGTGTGCTCCATCGCGCCATGCTCTTCCAGTTTACGAACGATGTTCGCAACAGTTGAAGCTTTTTGAGCAATAGCCACATAGATACATTTAACGCCGGTACCTGCCTGGTTGATGATGGCATCAATCGCTACCGCTGTTTTACCTGTCTGGCGGTCTCCGATGATCAGCTCACGCTGGCCACGACCAATAGGCACCATGGCATCGATCGCTTTAAGGCCTGTCTGTACTGGCTGATCAACTGACTTACGTTCGATTACACCCGGTGCAATTTTTTCGATCGGCGCAGTAAGTTTCGCATTGATAGGGCCCTTACCGTCGATCGGCACACCGAGAGCGTCAACAACACGACCCAGCATTTCTTCGCCGATAGGAACTTCAAGAATACGGCCAGTACATTTAGCAGTATCGCCTTCGAGCAAGTGACCGTAGCTACCTAAAACTACCGCACCGACAGAATCGCGCTCAAGGTTTAACGCCATGGCAAATGTATCGCCAGGCAGTTCGATCATCTCACCTTGCATAGCATCGGCAAGACCGTGGATACGAATAATACCGTCCATTAAACTAACGATGGTACCTTCGGTACGGGCTTCGACTTTCTGGTCAAAGTTTTCGATTCGTGATTTAATCAGTTCACTGATTTCTGATGGATTGAGTTGCATTGTATTGCCTCTTATCGTCCTAATGAAAGCGCGAGAGAATCTAATTGCGATTTCATTGACGCGTCTATAATAGTGTCCCCGGCTTTGATGATCACGCCGCCGATCAACGATTTATCAATCGTTGTCGTCAGCGTGATATCACAGCCAAGTTTATTCTTTAAAGTATTGATCAATTCGTCTGTCTGCTGCTCAGATAACTCGAAAGCAGAAACAACTTCTGCTTCTATTTTGTTCTCTGCTTTAGCGCGAGCGACTTCAAACTGTTCCTGCACATCTTGCATGATGATCAGACGGCCATTTTCAGCCATCAGCTTAACGAGGTTTCGCTGCTGCTCGTTTAACTTGTCACCCAGTACCTGAATGACCAGTTCGCCTTTTTGCTGTTTACCCGTTTCAGGGTTGCTTAGCAGTTCGCTCATCTGTGCGTCATTAACCACGGTGGCTAAATTTGCCAGTGCATCACCCCATGAATCCAGCGTACTGGTCTCACTGGCGATGTCGTAGACGGCGTTAGCGTAAGGACGTGCTGCTGTTGTAAAGTCTGACATTACTGATTACCGTTATAGCTGTGTTGCCAGCTCATTGAGTGAGCCCGCATGTGCGTCTTTATCAACTTCACGTTTCAGTATTTTTTCTGCACCTGAAATAGCTAAAGTCACAACTTCCTGGCGTAGATGTTCACGTGCACGATTTATTTCCTGCTCGATCTCTGCATCTGCACCCGCTTTAATTCGCTCGGCTTCCGTACGCGCGTCATCTTTCGCTTCATCGACGATCTCGTTAGCACGTTTCTGTGCCTGCGTGATTATGTCAGAAGCCTGGCCCTTTGCCTCTTTAAGATGCTCGGTAGCTTTCTTTTCAGCAAGTTCCTGCTCGTGTTGACCACGTTCTGCTGCAGCCAGACCATCGGCAATCTTCTTCTGGCGTTCTGTTAATGCATTGACCAGAGGTGGCCATACATAGGCATAACAAAACCAGACAAAAATTGCGAAGGTTATTGATTGACCAAACAGCGTTAAATTAATATTCATCCGCTAGTACCTTAATGATATTTAACTTCGTTTCGTAACGGTCAGTTACGCAACCGCGAAGATAATGTAGAAGGCCACACCAACAGCGATCATTGGTACCGCGTCAGTCAGACCCATCATCAGGAAGAACTGGCCGCGTAACAGAGGAATTAACTCAGGTTGACGAGCCGCACCTTCAAGGAAACGTCCGCCTAATACACCGATACCGATCGCTGCACCTAAAGCGCCCAAACCCATCATGATTGCACCTGCTATGTAAAGCATCGCACTTACTTCAGTCATTGTTTTCTCCTAGTAGAAATTTAAATTCGTTAATAATATTATAAATCTTGTTTCGTGTGAGCCCCGAGATTCCTCTAATGCTCATCAGGTACCTGATGCGCCAGATCCATATATACGATGGTCAGCGTCATAAAGATGTATGCCTGCAGGGTAATGATCAGGATGTGGAAGATCGCCCAGCCTAACTGCAGGAAACCACCGAATATACCTAACGCCCAACCGCCGCCATACATGATAGCGATCAGGATGAAAATCATTTCGCCGGCAAACATGTTGCCGTATAAACGCAGCGACAGTGATAATGGTTTCGCGATCAGCGCAACAAATTCCAGCACGAAATTAATCGGGATGAACACCATTTGAAGCACTTTATTGTCTGAACTGAAAGGGTGCAGCGTCAGCTCACCAACGAAACCCATCACACCTTTGATCTTGAAGCTGTAATAGAGCGAAAGCATGAAGACGGCCAGGGCCATACCAAAGGTCGCATTTGGATCAGTTGATGGTACGACTTTAAAATAGATATGATGCGGATCAGCACCGAAGAAGGTTGCCGCTATCCAGGCGACGGTGCCCGGCAACCAGTCAACCGGTATCAGATCCATGAAGTTGATCAGGAACACCCAGATAAAGATCGTCAGCGCCATCGGTGCGACCAGTGGGTTGCGTCCATTGAAAGCACCTTTTACGCTGCCGTCGACAAACTCGATGATCATCTCGATAAAGTTTTGCAGGCCGCTCGGTGTATCTGCTGTGGCATTTTTTGCTGCTCTGCGGAAGATCCAGAGGAACAGTACGCCTAAGAATATAGACCAGAACATGGTGTCGACGTTGATCGACAGAAAACCCATCTCTTTTGCTTCTTCAGCGGTGCGGGCCAATCCCCACGTGCCATCTGTATGTTGACCATAAGTCATGTTCTGCAGATGATGCTTGATGTATTGTCCAGCGGTTAAGGCTTGGTCAGCCATTATTATCTCTCTTTATCTCTGTTTCATTGGCCCTATTGCCAACTTTACTTTCTTGCATGCTCACCATTGCTGGCGTCATATGTATAACAAAATATGTTATTAACAAAGCCGCCGCACTTATCGGCTTTATCAGCACGAACGCACAGATAAACAGGGCGCCCGTTAATATAATTTTGTATATCTCGCCCATATAAGCGGAAGCGAGCATCTTTTCAGCAGCACTATCAGGGCTGACACTAAAGACTTTATATGCAAACCAGGCACTGGCGATAGTCGCTATCAATCCGCCGGTTAACGCAGAGTACGACATCACAAGATCAATGAATAATAACGTTATCGAAATAACCGCCGTTAAGGCCAGTTGCGACAGGACATATTTAATCGCCTGTTTTTTCGATTGTCGATGTTGCTGTATCAGGTCTAGCTGATCTTGTTGCATAGTTTTTTGCATTTTCAGCCAGCCTCAACACGCTATTTTTTGAGAAAAAACGGCAAGGCAGGGGTTAGAATGCGCGCGAATTATATAAGAGAGAGCAGTTTAAGGTCAAGGAATCAATCCAGCCATAAAGAAATTTTATATAGCCATTCGCTAATATTCAGGACTCGATTTTACTCAGAATCCCATCCAGGACCTCAAGGCTGGTATAGGGAATCTCCAGACTGCCTTTACCTTTAGCTTTTTGCCTTATATGTACCTGGGTACCCAGACGCTCACTCAAACGCTCTTCCAGCCTGGTGATATCCGGATCTTTGCGTATCGCTTTCGTTTTTTTCACTGGCGCAGAAATCTTTCGTATCAGGGCTTCTGTCTCACGCACGGACAGGCCTTTCCTGGCAACGTCTTTAGCAACACTACTCTGCTCCATGCCATCGATCGCCAGCAGCGCCCGTGCATGGCCCATCTCGATATCGCGCATCGCCAGCAGTGTTTTAACATCCGGGTTCAGATCCTGCAGGCGCAGCAGGTTACTCACGGTGGCCCGTGAACGGGCCACGGTATCAGCCACCTGCTGGTGTGTCATTTCAAACTCGTCGATCAGCCGTTTTAAAGCGGTCGATTCTTCCAGCGGGTTTAAGTTTTCACGCTGTATATTTTCGATCAGTGAAACGGCAGCGGCTGTCTGGTCATCAAACGTTTTTATTACGGCCGGAATCTGCGCCAGACCGGCTTTCTGCGAAGCACGCCAGCGGCGTTCACCGGCAACGATCTCGAACCGGCTTGGCGATTTCTGCCGCACCACGATAGGCTGAACCACGCCCTGCTGAGCGATAGAATCGGCTAATTCCTGCAGCGTCTCTTCATCAAAATGCTCACGTGGCTGCCACGGTCCGCGTTCGATCAGATCAACATCGATATTGCGCAACTCATCATTGTTTTTTGGCTCGATCATTGCCTCGACATCGCTGTTACCCAGCAATGCAGTCAAACCGCGGCCCAGACCTTTTTTCTTTGCAACCATAATCTTTTAAACCTTCAAATCATTCATACCGTGGCAGATGCTGCTTTACTGCGAGTTTCACGTCTAAGCATTTCGCCAGCGAGCGCCAGGTAGGCCAGCGCACCACGGGAAGTTTTCTCATATAAAAGTGCCGGCAGACCATAACTGGGCGCTTCTGCAAGACGAACATTACGCGGCACGATAGTACGATATACACGGTCACCAAAATGCTCGATCAGCTGTGCGGACACATCATTCGACAGGGTGTTGCGCGGGTCAAACATGGTGCGCAACAGACCCTCTATCTTCAGATTCGGGTTCACCGTTGAACGCACCTGGTTGATGGTGTCCATCAATGCGGTCAGTCCTTCCAGGGCGTAATATTCACACTGCATGGGGATGATTACCCCGTCAGAAGCCACCAATGCATTCAAGGTCAGCATATTTAATGCCGGCGGGCAGTCGATCAACACATAATCATATTCATCGACGATCGATGCGATACTGTTCTTAAGGCGCTGCTCAGCATTATCCGCACGCATCAGATCAACTTCAGCGGCGGTCATATCGGCATTGGAGGGCAACAGGTCGATGCCGGCGTTTTCGATATGCTGAACGACTTTATGCGCATCGAGGCCATCGAGCAGGCAGTCACAAAAGGTTACTTCGAGTGCGTTTTTATCGACACCGACACCCATGGTAGCGTTGCCCTGCGGATCAAGATCGATCAACAGAACCTTGCGTTTTGTCGCTGCCAGTGAGGCAGCGAGATTGACGCTGGTGGTCGTTTTACCGACGCCGCCTTTCTGATTTGCTAATGCGAGAATTCGTGACATGACTATTTAAAATATATTAAAAAAGCTTTTGTTAAATTTTCTTTATTTCCAGCAGATGCCGCTCAGCATCCAGGCCGTAGACCTCGAGTCGATGTGACTCCATCAGCTGGTAGCGCTCATCCCCGATCTGTTCATCCAGCTTACCCTGCATCACCAGTATCCGGGTGTTTTCATCCTGTAGATGCGCAGTGCTGCTTAATATGTCATCAGTGGCGGCATAAGCCCGCGCGGTGATGACATCGAAGTATATCCTATGTCCTTCTTCCATGGGTTGATATTCTTCCACGCGCTGATGAACAACTTCAATGTTATCTAATTTCAAATCAATTTTTGCCTGGGTTAGAAAGCGCGTCTTTTTGCCGTTGGTATCAATCAGCACAAATTTCTTATCGGGTGACGTTATCGCAAAAGGGATTCCCGGCAACCCTGCGCCACTGCCGACATCCAGCACCGTCGTACCTTCAACATAAGGCTGCACGACCAGGCTGTCGAGCAGGTGTTTGCTCACCATCTCTTCAACATCACGGATTGCCGTCAGATTGAAAGCTTTATTCCAGCGTGCGATCAGCTGAATATAATGCACCAGTTTTTGCTGAACTTCGACAGAATAGTGCAGGCCCATCTGTTTGAGGCCGTGTTCGAGTTGTTGGCGTAGTGGTTCTTTCACGAAATAACTTTATTCAATTCTTTATCGCTAGCGGATTCTTTTAAACCAGTCACAGATTAACTTTTAGCCTTCTTTAGGTGCACCATCAACAAAGAAATGGCCGCCGGCGTCACACCCGGTATGCGGCCCGCCTGACCGATGGTCTCTGGACGATGATCGCTGAGTTTCTGCTGCACTTCAGCGGATAAACCCCGTACTTTTGCGTAATCGATGACATTAGGAATAGTGGTCTTCTGGTGTCGTTTCGCCTTGTCGATCTCATCCTGCTGACGATCGAGATAACCGGAATACCTGGCCTGTATCTCAACCTGTTCGGCAACACTTTTTGTCACGCCCTCGCCTTCACCGATTATTTCGGCTAATCCAGCATAGTCGATTTCCGGGCGGCGCAATAGATCAGCCGCTTTGTAATTGCGCGTTAAAGACTTCTCTAATTTTTCGGAGAATGCGACGCCCTCTTTCGACTCTGGCTGCACATTCATCCCACCCAAACGCGTCTGTTCTTTTTCGATCGCTTCGCGTTTTTCTGAAAACTGTTGCCAATGGTTTTCACTGATCAAACCCATCTCACGGGCAACTTCGGTCAGCCGCAGATCGGCATTATCTTCACGTAATATCAGGCGGTATTCAGCCCGCGAAGTGAACATACGGTATGGCTCTTGTGTACCCAATGTCACCAGATCATCCACCAGCACACCGATGTAGGCCTGATCACGTGCCGGTGTCCACGCATCTTTTTCCTGCACCAGTCGTGTTGCATTGATTGCCGCCAGTAAGCCTTGCGCGCCCGCTTCTTCATAACCGGTAGTGCCGTTGATCTGGCCGGCAAAAAATAGGCCATTAATAAATTTTGTTTCGAATGAAGCTTTTAGATCACGCGGGTCAAAGAAGTCATATTCGATCGCATAACCCGGCCGGGTGATATGCGCGTTTTCAAACCCTTTCATCGAACGCACGAATTCATACTGCATATCAAATGGCAAACTTGTAGAAATGCCGTTCGGATAAACTTCGTTGGTAGTCAGCCCTTCCGGTTCGATGAAAATCTGGTGCGATGCTTTATCTGCAAAGCGCACCACCTTATCTTCAATAGAAGGACAATAGCGCGGGCCGATGCCTTCGATTACACCACTATACATCGGTGAACGGTGCAGCCCTTCACGGATGATGTCATGTGTCTTTTCATTGGTATGGGTAATGTGGCAGCTGATCTGCCGCGGATGGTCTTCTGCTTTTCCGGTGTAGGAAAAAACGGGCAGAGGTGTATCACCCGGCTGTTCGGCAAGTTCGGAATAATCGATACTGCGGCTATCGATACGTGGCGGTGTGCCTGTTTTTAAACGTTCAACTCGAAATGGCAGATCACGCAATCGATGTGCCAGCGCAATGGATGGCGGGTCGCCCGCGCGGCCACCGGAAAAATTCTTTTCACCGATATGGATCAGACCATCTAAAAAAGTACCAACGGTTAACACCACTGCTTTGGCTTTAAACTTAAGCCCCATCTGTGTTACGACACCGGTTACCTGTTGCTCACCATTAATCGATTCTACGATCAGGTCATCAACGGCCTGTTGAAACAAAGAAAGGTTAGGCTGGTTTTCTAATGCCTCACGGACCGCCGCTTTATATAAAACACGGTCAGCCTGCGCACGCGTCGCTCTAACTGCGGGCCCTTTACGGCTATTTAAGATGCGAAACTGTATGCCGCCGAGGTCAGCCGCTTTCGCCATGACGCCACCCATCGCATCGATCTCTTTTACCAGGTGGCCTTTACCGATGCCGCCGATGGCCGGGTTGCAGCTCATCTGGCCCAGGGTTTCGATATTATGTGTCAGCAGCAGGGTTTTTACACCCATGCGCGCAGACGCCAGCGCGGCTTCGGTACCTGCGTGACCGCCGCCTATAACAATAACATCGAAAGAATCAGAAAAAAACATTTACAACCTCAGATTTAAGGTTGTAAATTATAATACAAATCAGTTATTTAACCACCTACCAAAAGAGACATTCAGGCAGGGTAGATTTGAGAAGTGAAGCCCCTTATTTCAAGGAACTAGTTTGCTTGTATTTTAGCTGCCTGCATTTCATCTTTAACTGCGATAATCATATCGATGTCAGAATCAGTTAAATCAGAAAACTGTATGGCTCCCGGCTGATCACTGAGATCATTTGCAACCAGCATGCTGGAACCTGTAAATAGTGCAACAAATGCGAATATGCCGACAAACCAGCCTGTATTCTGAAAGAAATTCATTTTCCATACCCCAAAAACTATTCAAATAAATTCACTGTTTTGTCGCATTTTTGAACCGCTATCAGAAATGACAGCCGTAAACTTTATAAATCTTATAACTTATATAGCACAAATTTTTACTTTGTCGAAAAAATGACAATATTATATTTTTTATAATAGAAACAACGGTTTATCTACACGCGGCCTCTAAGACACAATATAATAATATAAGTAAACACTTGTTTTTATTAAAATTAATGATGTT
>DAOVJH010000242.1 GCA_030673345.1 Pseudomonadota bacterium | reverse complement strand
AATACCACGAGCATCCTCGTTGGCCTGTCCGGTGTCGGAAAGTCCTCTATCGTCAAAGCCATCCTGCCAAAAGAAGAGATAAAGATCGGCAAGACATCTGCATCGACCGGTGAGGGAAAGCACACGACGACAGTATCGGCTCTCTACCACTTGAAAGATAATGGCATCATTATCGACTCACCCGGTGTTCGCGACTTCACCCCTATAAACAACAGTATCGATGAGATAAGCAACGGATTTATAGATGTGAGACAGTTTATCGGTACCTGTAAGTTCACTAACTGCAGCCACCACAACGAACCCGGCTGCGCACTGAAACAGGCAGTAACTGATAACCATCTGAGTGAACAGCGCTTCTCTAACTACCTGCGTCTGATTAAGGAATTCAACGAGAAAGAATAAATTAAAAAGCCGAAGACTGAACTCTGAAGTTTACAGAAATAGGGTTATGGTCTGAGGACGAAACCTGCTTCACCTGATAATCGACTGGTTCAAGCTTACGATAAAAAACATGATCGATCGCATTGCCGAAAACATGTGTCTTATTATTAACCGAATATTTCAGTTTTGATAAACCCAGCCGTTCGATCAGCAGATCGACCACTACCATACGGCTATCACTCCAGCTATTAAAGTCGCCTGCCACGATCATAGGCCCATCATGATGTTTTACTGCGTCATACAATCTATCCAGTTGCTCGCGATAACTGCTCACGCCAAAAGTAAAATTAATACCATGAATATTAGCGACCAGGAGTTTCTCGCTATGGCCATCTATCATGTAATAGCTGACCAGGGCCGATTTTGGAATACGGATTATTGGCTCATCAATCTTAAATCCACAGCTATGCGTCGCACTGGTAGTCGCCACGTTCATCACTCCGGCCGCCTTGCCATTTAGATGAAACGCCGTATTCATCACCCAGTTAAAATCGTTATTCTCTAACAGTTCATCCATGCCTTCTTCCAACATCGCTTCCTGAATAGTCATCACGTTGTGGTTTTTAGCGAAAGCGGATAAATCTTTTTGCCAGTCCTCACCGTCACCCTTGTAAATATTCCAGTTTAAAAGCGCGATATTGTCCGGATCCAGACCTCGATCATCATGTTTGCTGGAACTTTTCACCTGACTTTGCTCCAGCTTCTTCACCGCTGGTCCGGGTATACAGGTTTCCGACTCTGTGCTGAGCGTCGCACCGTTTGAAACAAACTGGTTTTTGTCACCAACGCTGACACATGAGGCCAGCACAAGGAGTGCCAGCAACAGGGAAAAGGTTGCATTCCTGCCTAACATATTAAAATTCGATAAGATCGGATCATCATAAACAATATAATATGTTGCCTAAACTTCATTATTCAAGCCTTTTCTTGGTCGATAATGTAATATCAAAGACTTACTGACACACCACCCTGTAATTTTGGATACTAAAAAAAATCAATCCGGTTTTTACCTGTTAAGTGACAACACGGATGCCTTTGTCGCACGTTTTGCGTTGGCAACGATTGCAGTAAAAACGCTGGATATCCAGTATTACATCATGCATAACGATGCCAGTGGACGATATCTCGCCTATGCACTGCTGTCAGCTGCAGACCGTGGCGTTCATGTCCGCATCCTGGTCGACGATATCAATCTGTCGGGACGCGACAGCAGCTTTAAGATGTTAAGCCAGCATGAAAACATCGAGATACGAATATTCAACCCGTTATCAAACCGCGACTGGTTTAGAAATATCGAGATCCTGACCAATCTTGACCGCGCAGGACGGCGCATGCACAATAAAGTATTTATAGCCGATGGCGCATCCGCCATTATCGGTGGCAGAAATATCGGTGATGAATATTTCGATGCAAGGAACAACTTAAATTTTGTTGACCTCGACCTGTTGACGGTAGGTCCAATCGTCAAAGACATCACGAAGAGCTTCAATGATTACTGGCGGAGCCATTGGGCGACACCGATCGAGTCGCTGAGTAAAACCAGAGTAGTCAGAAAGCAGCTGATGACACTCAGGAATAGTTTAAGAGACAAGTGGCATCGAGCTAAAAACACAGACTATTTCCAGGCCTTACAGCACGCCGATTTCACAAAAAAAATCATTAACAAGCAGATAGATTTCATCTGGGCAGAAGCAAACCTGTTTTATGACAGACCTGAAAAAATCAGCAGCGACACATCAAATAAAGTAGTCCACATCGGGCCACAGGTAATGCCGTATTTTGAACGCGCAAAAAATGAACTGTTGATCGCAACGCCGTATTTTGTACCGGGAATAAAAGGCGTGAACTGGCTCAAAAACAAAAAGGACCAGGGAACGGAGGTAAAGATATTAACAAATTCGCTGGCGGCAACTGACGTCATCGCAGTGCATGCCGGGTATAAAAAATATCGTAGACAGCTACTCGCGTCCAAAATCGAGCTGTTCGAATTAAAACCGACAGCCCGACCCACATCGTCGAAAACAAATAAACTGATAGAAGGCTCGAAACATGCCAGCTTGCACGCGAAATATATGGTCGTTGACCAGCGTTATGTTTTCATCGGCTCAGCAAATATAGACCCGCGTTCAGAATTGCTCAACACCGAGATCGGCATCATGGTCGACAGCAAAGAGTTAGCAAAACAAATGATTGAACTGTTCAACAGGAGCGCATCTTTAAAGAACAGCTTTCACCTGCAGATCGACAGTACGAACGACAGGCTAGACTGGCTGACAAGTGAAAAAAACAAACCCACTCACTATTTTCGCGAGCCAAAAGTCAGCCTGTTAAGGAAACTTGGTGTTTTTATTCTCGGCTTACTACCGATAGAAAGTTTGCTCTAACGACACAGGCTATTACGGGCCAACAACCATTTCCCGACTCTACTTCCTTCGGGACCGAAAAAACGACTGCAACAAAACCTTGCTTTCATCAGCCAGCACCCCTGACACCACATCAAAAATGTGATTATGCTGATTCGCTTCCAGTAAGTTAAAAGCACCGCCCAGAGCACCGGTACGCGGCTCAGCAGCGCCATACACCACCTTTGCGACGCGCGCATGGATCATCGCACCGACACACATCGAACAAGGCTCCAGTGTGACGTACATCGTCGTATCGGTAAGACGATAATTATTGAGTTTTTTTCCGGCAGCACGCATCGCCATTATTTCGGCATGCGAAGTAGCATCATGGCTAGTGATCGGCTGGTTCCAGCCTTCTGCGACTATTTGATTATCTTTGACAAGGACTGCGCCGACAGGCACCTCCCCTGCTTTTTCAGCTTTTCGTGCAAGGTCGAGGGCTCTTTTCATCCAGTGAACATCGTTCATGACGATGACGGCGCCAATGAATAGTGAAAAATGAAAAATGAAAAATGAAAAACAAACAAGCCCGGGGTTTTATCTTTTGTTTCTATATTTTTCATTTTTCACTTTTCACTTTTCATTACACGTATCATTCCCACTCTATGGTGGCCGGCGGCTTTCCAGAGATATCATAGGTGACTCGCGAAATACCATCCACTTCATTAATGATACGTGTCGAGACATGACCCAGGAAATCATATGGCAGGTGAGCCCAGCGCGCGGTCATGAAATCGATGGTCTCTACTGCACGCAGTGCGACCACATAATCATAACGGCGGCCATCACCCATCACGCCGACAGATTTT
>DAOVJH010000066.1 GCA_030673345.1 Pseudomonadota bacterium | reverse complement strand
CATGTGTTCGCGTGGCTCTTCGCTGTCTCTGCCTTCACGGTGACCGAAGCGTTCCTGGCTGAATTTTTTGGTATCGAACTCGCGGCGCATCGGCGGTATCTGATCCCAGCCTTCCAGGCAGAAATCTTCATCAAGACGCGGACTGCCGGGGAAACGGATGCCATACATTTCGCGCAGTTCACGCTGGTAGGTCCATGCCTGCGCCCACAGCATATGAATAGATGTCATCTCGGCTTCGTCACGGCTGATGTCGACATGTATAGCCAGACCATGTTTTTGTTCATAGTTGTGCAGCATGTAGACCAGGGTGAAGATGCCATCCTCGATATAGTCAATGCAGGTCATGAAATTGAGATGAGTATAATTTTCACGGTCACGCAGTTCACGGATCAAACGTTCTGCTTTTAGTTTGTCGACTTTTAGCGTGGCCATACGGGGCTGGCGTTCAGTGATATCACTGATGTCAAAGTCACGTTGTAGCCTGTCCAGCATTTCATTCATAGTATTGTTACTCATCAGCCACTACCAGTTGTAATCGGGCATATCCCAATTTTTGATCACTTTTTTCTGGTTAGCCTTGTACCAGTCAAAATTTTCTACATAACGGTTGGCACCATTACATTCACCTGCTTTAATTTTCTTCTGCAGCTCCATGATGCCTGCGACCAGTACTTCAGGGCGAGGCATACAGCCGGTGATGTACAGATCAACCGGCAGGTACTGGTCGAACTGGTTGACCGTGTTGTAACTGTCGAAATACATGCCGCCGTTCACTGGGCAGATGCCGAGGCATATGATGAACTTGGGTCCCTGCATCTGTTCGTAACTGCGGATGATGCGTTTCAGGGTTTTTACCGAGGCATAACCGCCGATCACGAATACCGATGACTGCCGCGGTGTCGGGCGGCCGGCTACACCGAAACGGCTGGCGTCGAAACGAGCCGTCATCAACGGGCGTAGTTCGATGGCGCCGCAGCCGGTGCCGAAGGCCAGTATCCAGAGTGAATTGGCGCGTGCCCAGTTGGCAAAATCTTCTACCGCCTTGATCGGATAGGGTTCATACGCCTGCGGCCGTGCATTGCTGAACAACTGCTGTTCTTCATCGGTGAGGCCGGCATTTTCCAGAGTGTCTTCAGTGTTCAGGCTTTTAATCATGGTCAGGTTCTCTCAACATTAGGCTACCAGCATCATCTGC
This sequence comes from Pseudomonadota bacterium, assembly GCA_030673345.1. GTDB lineage: Bacteria > Pseudomonadota > Gammaproteobacteria > SZUA-229 > SZUA-229. Next base: position 6,091 of record DAOVJH010000066.1, on the reverse strand, counting down.
ACATATACGATCGACATAATTCCGATCAGGGTTGGAATCTTGAAGAAGAAACGGATGCCCTGATCGACCCGGAAACGCGGGAATGCGACACCGACAACGATGGCGACCATATAGATCAGCAAGGTTTTAATCATCAACTCAGGCCAACTGGTGGCGCCGCCAAAAAACAGGTTCATGAACAGCACCAGCTTGGTCGCCCCGAAAAGCGCACGGTTGAGCTGCATCAGTCCAAGATAGGCGCTATGGAATTCTGTCGGCGGGCCGATCGGTATTTCCTGCGGCGCGAGGAATATATCGAACGGTGAGTAACCCATCATACCGAGGAAGGCCAGCATCGCCGCCAGCGTTGCGACCCAGTTGGTGACCACGGTCCAGTTCTGCCAGCCGCCTTGTTGCGCAGCAACAATCTGCGTGATGGATAAAGTGTCGTACTGGATCACGATGGATATGACCGCCAGTACAAACGGCACTTCATAGGCGGTCATCTGCGACAGGCCGCGTGCGATACCGATAGCAGCGTAGGGATGGCCGCTTTCGCCTGCACCCAATGCCATGCCGAGCTGACCAAAAAACATGAAGTAAATCACCAGGAACAGGTCACCGGCCATGCTGAAATTAGAGAACATCTCACTGCCGTAGAGCACCGGAATAAATGCCAGTGTGCCGATACCGCCTGCGATGCGGAACACCGGGCCGAGGTAGAACATGACACCGTGGCTAATGGCGGTGCGTTTGAAGAAATTTTTCAGGATATTGATAAATGGCTGCCGATACGGGATACCGATACGTCCCTGTACCTTGGCGATGGTCCGGTCAATGAATGCACCCACCAGCAAGCCGTAGAAAGTTACGATCAATAAGGTCAGTGAGAAATATCCGGCCTTGCCTAGCCAAAAATCAAAATCTTCGATTATCACAGTGCCAGCCCCCCATTGAACAGGAACAGACCAACAAAATACATGATGACGAACAGGGCATAGGTCTGGCCGTTGCCATTATAGAAAATCCGTAGTGATGCTCCAGCTGAGTGGCTCCACTCGACCACCGAATTCCAGAATGCGGTGGCTCGCGGTCTAACCGTAAAACCGATGGCGCGATCGTAGTGTGCAAAAAATTTATAGGCAAAATGGGTCTCTTCCGGGCGGCGTGGACGCTCGGCGGCGTAGACGATATTGAACTGTTCGACTTTCTGTATTTTCATTGACAGTGCAAACAGTGACAGCAGTATTAGTGGGATCATGAACACGCCAGCAACAACCGCCATGATCATCGGCGCGTTCCAGTGACCGAAGTGTGCATGCAGCGCTGTGCCTTGCCATACCAGTGTATTTGCTATCCACGGATCGATGGCGGCTGAAAGTGGATCGATCAGCAGTTTCGGATATGCGGAGATCACCATGATGCCGACGATCATCACCATCTGCGGCAGCAGTAATATCATTGGCGCCTCACGTATCTCTGCGTGTTCGAGTTTACGCTGACCAAGGAATACGGTCTGCAACAGACGGAACATGTAGAGAAAAGCGACCGCACTGGAGAAGAATGCAAATGCCGTAATCCAGTACCATTGTTTTTCCATCAGTGCATTGAACAGCATCCACTTGCCACCGTAACCGCTCAGAGGCGGTACCCCCGACATGGCAATGATGGCGATCATGACAAAGGTAAAAGTGAACGGCATGTTCTTGATCAGACCACCCATCTTGTACATCAGTCGTTCATTAGTGCGCAGGATGACCCCTGCGATAGACAGGAACAATATGCCTTTGAACAGGAAGTGGTTGACGGTTATGTACATCGCAGATACCCAGCCGAGGTGGCTCATCAACGCCATGCCGGTGACGATATAACCCAGTTGCCCCATGCTGGAATAGGCGACCAGGCGTTTGATGTCTTCCTGAAAAACAGCCATCAAGGCACCGAAGGTTGCGGTGAGGATACCTATCCAGCCGAGTACGTAACCCGGGTCAAGACCGATATCGGAGCGCACACCAAGGTGTGCAGCAATGATGAACAGGCCAAAGATGCCGGCCTTGCTGACAACGGCAGACAGGATTGCGGTGAAGTCATCATCTGACTCGGCATAAGCGCCGGGCAACCAGATGTGTACACCAAAGCCGCCCATCTTGATGATGAAACCGGCTGCCAGCAGGCTAAATATAATCGCCACCGAGTCGCCGCTATTACCGAGATCTGCAAGCAGCAGGCTGCCGGTGGCGCCATAAGCGACCGAGAAACCGGCAAGGATGAAATAAGCCGAAGCAAGTGAGAACAGCAGGTAAGTCAGCGCCGGCTTCACGCCATTACGCCCCAGCGTAACCAGCAGGTAGGAACTCAGTGTCATCAGCTCCCAGCTGAAAAAGAATTCGAGTGAGGTCTGCGCGCGCAATAGCGTCGCCAGTGATAAAAGCAGGACGGTGAGCAAGGGATAAAAACCTCTGCGGTTATCATTGCGGTACATGGCAGCGATGCTGACCAGGATACCGCCGCCGACCAGCAGATAACTGAACAGGCGGTTAATACCTTCGAGATCATTCGTCAGCAGGTAACCACCGACGGCAACGGCGGCCAGCATCGGCAGATTTTTAAGCCGTCCGTGTGAACGGTCAATCAGCCACATCGCAAATCCGGCGACCAGTGGCAGGAACACCTCGGGGCTGGCAACATGCATGGTTTTCGCCATGCCATAGCCCGTGATAAATAATAATAGTGCAGCGATTGTGACAGGCATGATCTGCATGAAGCTGAACGAAGCTTCTGCCGGTGCGTCATCCGGCTGTTCACTGTCCTGTTGCCGCGCATAGCTGAACCAGCGGAAGAGATAAGCTGCTTCCAGCAGCGAGCCGATTAATATCAATGCGATCCAGCCAAACAGTTCGTTACCTGCAAGCAGCATCACCAGTTCCCACTTTGCCCAGAATCCGGGGAATGGGGGCAGGCCGACAAGTGCGGTGATCAATACGCCAAGCAGTAATACCTCGGAGCGCTTGACGCCAGACGACCATTCGCCAATGCACTTGCGATTAACGATACCGGCAAGCCAGAACAGCCCGGCTTTGGCAAAAAGATGGTTTACAAACAGGCCGCCGACGATGAGTGGCAGATGTGCATCAGCATCTGTCTGTTTGAGTAAGGCGACAGCCAGTGTGAGCAAACCCATCTGGCCGATGGATGAATAACCCAGTAAGCGTTTGGTGTTTTCCTGTTTCAGACCAATGAGATTGGAGATGAGAAAAGTTAGTCCGCCGATCAGTGCGATACTGGTCAGATAGTTATCCATCAGCGGCAGCAGTTTATACAGCGCAAAGAATACACCGGCGGAAACCCCGACCGATATCAGCGATGCAATGCCGCTGTCAGCTGTTTCGTATACGTCCAGTCCCCAGCCGTTTGCCGGGTAGGGTTTGAGTTCGACCAGCAGGCTGGTGAGCAAAAATAGTGTGGCAATTAAACCGATGGGTCCCTCGATGAGATCACGATTCATGATGATGTCATCGATGTTAAGCGTGCCCGTCTGGTAGTAGAGGAATATGGTGCCGAGCAGAAAAAATGCCGATGCGATCGACGTTGCCATGACGTATTTGAAACCTGCGGCTAGCACATTGTCTGATCGTCCCATACCGATCAGTGCATACGTGGCTATCGAGGTTATCTCGATGAAGATAAACAGGTTGAACAGGTCTCGTGTCATCACCATGCCATTGATGCCCATCACCAGGATCAGATAGAGCAGCAACGAAGCTGCCTGCTGTTTCAGCCTGGGCAGGTAATGCCATGCGCCTAATAATGCAACCGTGTTGACCGCGAGCACGAAACCGCCTTCCAGCAGACCAAAGCGCAGGTTGATCGAGAACGGCGGTTTTATACCGGCGGTTTCGATATCGATAGCGGGCGCACCGTTGATGATCGCCAGCAGGTTCAGACCGGCGATGACAGCCATGGCAGCCAATGCTGCAAAGAAGACCAGAACGCCAGAACCGCGGCGTACACGGTAGAACAGGGGAATCAGAAAGCCTGCACCCAGTGCGAGCACATAGATGCCCAGTGGTTGCAGCAACACATCTATTATCGTGTTTGTTACTACCATTTTGACTCCGTGAGCTTGTCGATCATCAGGGTCTTGCGTGTTTTATGAATACGTACAGCAAATGACAGCATGACGGCAGTGACGCCAAGGCCGATGACGATCGCTGTCAGAACCAGCGCTGATGGCACCGGGTCAACGACCCGATTTACGGCTTCATTCATCGCTACCGCGTCATTAATGATCGGCGCCGTTCCGCCAGTGACATAACCGATGGAGACCATGACCATGTGGATGCCAGTATCCATCAGTGAAAAACCGATGATTATGCGGATCAAATTGCGTTGAGTCAGCATGCCCCACAGACCGAGCAATATCAGGCATAAACCGCTGCATAATACGATGAGGGAAATCGGGAAGTCGGTTAGCATGTTCATACTGAGTCAGTGTCCTCGTTTTGATCGTACTGTCTGAAACGGTCGAGGACAGCGCTGAGTTCAAAACCGACTTTGAGGCCAACGAAGGTATAGATCAGTGGTATCGCGCCGGCACTGAACAGCTCACCATAAGTGCCCAGGTCCATGAAACGATTGTCGAGAAAACCGCCTGCCATAATAACGCCAAGTACACCAACGACGACATAACTGAAACCTGAGAGTGATTCGGTGATGGCGATCATCAAGCGGCTGATGTGTGATTCGGGTAAAGCCAGCAGCAGGAACATGGTGCCGGACGCGATGATTGCGCCACCCTGAAAACCGCCGCCCGGTGACAGGTGGCCATTCATGAAGACATAGATGCCGAACAGGATGATCATGGGCAGCAACAGTTCGGTCGCCGTTTCAACAATTTCGCTGGCCGGCTTGTGAGAGTTTTTGCTTTCTTCTGCACGGTTGTCCCTGTCCTGACTATCGATATCCTGTTTGCGCCGGCTACGTCGCAATAATAGACCAACACCTGCCGCGGAGATGAACAGCACGGTGACTTCACCGAGCGTATCAAGGCCGCGGTAAGTTACGACGACAGCTGTCACCAGGTTGGGCGCGCCAATTTCCAGCGGGCCTTTTTCAACATAGTAGTGACCGAGTTTGGATAGCGAGGTGTTCTCGGTGTAGTTAGACGCAAGGTTAAAAAAGATAACCGCCATCAGCGCCAGTATCATGAAGATGAACAATCGTTTGATCACTTCGCGGCCTCCTTGCTGATGCTGTTGTCATCAAGAGTGTCTTCATCGGTTTCGGCTTTATCATCGTTGCCGTTATTCGCTGTCCCTTTATTAGTAGAAGCGAGCTGGTCGATAACGGTCGAATCTGTTTCAAAGATACCGATAGTATGGGCGGCGCGCGCCAGTGCGTGTGACGATACCGGATTGGTCAGCATTACGAAAAAAATCAGGATGATAAGTTTTAGCGTCCATGCAGGATGTAAAAACGCCAGCCCGATCAATACCAGTATGGTGCCCAGCGTGGTCGCCTTGGTGCCGGTCTGGATACGGTTGTAAGTGTCCGGCATGCGCAGTACGCCGAGGCCGGCTGAGAACAAAAACAGGCTACCGGTGACTAATAGCAGGTTACCGATAATGTCGTTTACAGGAAGATTCATCTCGGCATGCTCATTCTTCGTTGTTGTTCTGTGTCTTGCGAATAGCGTAGAGAAAAATCATGGTGGTCAGACCGGAACCGATGGAGGCTTCGGTCATCGCGACATCAGGTGCAGCCAGTGCCACGTACACTACTGAAGCAAACAGGCTGGCAAGTCCTGCACTGATCACCGCGCTGACCATGTTATCCAGCAATACAGCGAGCAGTCCGCCAACCAGAATTCCGGCACAGAGTACGATCGTCAGCAGCGTTAAAACAGGTATCGTCATAAGCCTGAATGCCTCATAGGAATGCAGACAATGGGGAAATGTTTTATAAAATCAGTCAGTGAGTCAGTTTGTTTGATTCGTCGAAAAGCATAGCCATAGCTATGGTTACAGACGAATCGAACAAAATGGCCGCTGAGATTTTTCCAAAAACTGCATAGCGTTGTCAGATATATAATCTGTATTGCTGATAGGTGATT
>DAOVJH010000070.1 GCA_030673345.1 Pseudomonadota bacterium | reverse complement strand
CTGACCTGTATAGTGGCTACGCTATGAGGTATTCAGAGTTATTGATTGGATAAAAGTGCCGGAGTAATTTAAATTGCTCCGGCACCTTCGATCATTATTATGATTTCTGATAGTGATGAATCAGGCAGCAAGAACCTTGTCATCAATTGGCAAGGACATATCACGTGACCATTCATTCCATGATCCATAGTAGTTACGGATACTCTTAAAGCCGGCCATCTTCAAAGCGACGTAGGTATTTGCAGCGCGTGTACCTTTGAAGCAATAGATAATGATGTTATCTTCTGGTTGCAAATCCATTTCTGCACATATTTTGCGGGTCGGTTATCACTACTGCGGTACGCTTGGGATCAAATGCCATGCCTGGATTGGGTAGGCCGGCGTAGGCATTTGCTATTGCACTTATCATTAGAGCTGATATAAGTGCCTGTTTTGCTTTCATATTTATTTTTGTACATTTCATTTTTATTGCTCCTATAACATTTTTGGTTTAAGGCATGCATTACTCAGCAGGTCATCTGACTTAGTGAGTAACACCAATCATAGGGGGAGTCATATGAACAAAATATGTCTAGTCACCCATAATTTATGTCTTATCGTCCAGACATTGTCTTTAGTCTGGCTCCCATGGATATCCTGAATGATGTGCTCAAAACGCTGCGTCTGAGCTCTAAAGTCTTTTTACATGCGAAATTTTGTGAACAGTGGGTCATAGATATTGAGCCGCTAAACCTGCAGGTCAGCTTTCATGTCATTGCCCATGGCGATTGCTGGTTGCACACGAAAGAAGCACCGACACCTACCGCGCTGCATGCCGGCGACCTGGTCGTCTGTTTACGCAACACGCCTCATTATGTAACCAATAGCGTAGAGCTACCGCCGGATGATCTGCCGCGCAATAACCCAACGACAGAAGAAACACCGGGTGAATCAACAGCATTGATCTGTGGTCAATGTGAATTCCTGCAATATTATTGGAACCCGATATTAGAGGCGATACCGAACATCATGGTGATTCCGACCAAGGACTCTGCGGGATCAAATCTGGCGAGTGTCATCAATCTGATGGTTGCTGAAGTAGAGTCTGGCGGTGATGGCTCAAATGCAATTATTGACCGCTTATCGGACATCTTATTTATTGAAGCGATTCGAAAATATATACAACTACAGGATAATAAGCAGGGTTATATCGCTGCTCTACGGGACCAGCGACTATGCAAGGCACTGTCCAGCTTTCATAAACAACCTGCAAGAAACTGGTCTGTACAAACGCTCTCTGAGGCGGCGGGAATGTCACGCTCTGCATTTGCCGATAAATTTAAACAGATGGTCGATATGTCACCAATAGAATATGTCACGGGTTGGCGTATGCAGCATGCCTATGATGAACTGACGTCAAACGGGAAATCAGTTACACAGATAACTGAGGACTGTGGTTATCAGAGTGAGGCGGCTTTTCGTAAGGCCTTCAAAAAACAATTTGGTATTGGCCCGGGCATGGTTCGCCGGGTAGCAAGAGAAGAACCTGTTCCTGTGAGTTAGGGGGAGGCAGACTAAAGCTGCGAAAGTATTTTTTCGCACTCATGGATATAGGCTTTTCGTCCAAACAAAAACTGCCAGCGAGACCCCCCGCATTGTCTCCACAGGACGGCAGAGCGTATACCCGCGAGCAGCAGCGCCCTGACTTTGCTGGCATTGATCTCGCTACTTAAAAACGGTTGTTCACCACTGACGATTATCTTGGGTCCCAGTGTGCTGATCGTCTCTTTATAGATGTGGCCCAACTTGGCAAAAGTATTTTCGTGACACAGGGAAAAGAACTCAAATTGCGATTCGACCTTATTCAGCCGGCTGCTGATTTCTTCCAGCATGGGTTTATTGTTCGACAGCTTTTTTTCCAGCATGATGAGTGAGATAACATATTTTGTTATCTCGATATCTCTGGAAGATCTGTCGTTCAGATGCTGAAGCAGGATTTTGACGCCGTGGCCGACACCGGCAATACTGCCATAGACCTCTTCGACACTGTTTGCATCAAAGCGAAACAGGGTTTCGAGGCTGGATTCGATATGGGCGCTGTTGGCCATACCCGTGTTGGCGATCTGTTTTACCAGTGATGCCGTCTGGTAGATGCCGGCGAGTGCAAGTGTCTGGTCGTATTTGCTATGAATCATGTGCTTATGATACTAAAATTGTTTATGTATTACAGGCATCTTCAGATACTGTCATTCTGAATGATAGTGAAGAATCCTGGTTTTGAGTGGTTAAGATCTTTCACTGTCGCTCAAGATGACAGTGATTAATAAATAGGGCAAAGTTTTTCGTTATTAACTTATTCATTGTGCATCGCTTCTATCACACCACCGCCAAGACAAACGTCGTCCTGATAAAAAACGATCGATTGACCAGGCGTGATAGCGCGTTGTGCTTCGTCAAAATGGACTTTGTATTTTGAATTATCAATTTTAGCTAATCGACAGTCCTGGTCACTCTGTCGATAACGTATCTTTGCAGTAAGACTGTTTTTTTCGATATCGGGTTCTGTTTCTTCTATCCAGTTCACCTGGCTGGTTTCGAGTGTGTCGTGAAACATGGCAGGATGATTATGGCCCTGGGCGACCCTTAGTATGTTTTCTTTCAGGTCTTTTCCGACGACGTACCATGGCTCTTCATCACTGTCTTTTAAGCCGCCGATGCCCAGACCCTTACGCTGGCCCAGGGTGTAATACATCAGTCCGTTGTGTGTTCCGATGTTGTCACCATCCACCGTGCAGATAGCGCCGGGTTTTGCCGGTAGATACTTTTCTAAAAAGGTATTGAAGCGGCGTTCGCCGATAAAACAGATGCCGGTGCTGTCTTTTTTATCGTGTGTGATTAAATCGTTCTGTTTCGCCAGTTCACGAATATGTGATTTTTCAAATTCACCGATCGGGAACATCGCGTGTGACAACTGGTGCTGGTTCAGGGCGTGTAAGAAATAACTCTGGTCTTTATTGCTGTCAGTGCCGCGCAGTAACTGTGTCTTGCCGTGGTTCTCCCGGGTGCGAGCGTAATGCCCGGTAGCAATCTTTTCAGCCCCCAGGGATTGTGCATGTTCCAGGAAGGCGCGGAACTTTATCTCTTTGTTACATAAGATATCCGGGTTCGGTGTTCGGCCTGCACTGTACTCATCCAGAAAATGCTGAAATACCCTGTCCCAGTATTCGCCGGAAAAATTGATGGTGTGCAGTTTTACACCGAGTGTATCGCATATCGCGGTGGCATCTTTCAGGTCGACTGCCGCCGCACAGTAATCTGCATCGTCATCCTCTTCCCAATTTTTCATGAACAGGCCTTCTACTTCATAGCCCTGTTCGAGAAGGAGTAATGCGGCGACTGAGGAATCGACGCCGCCTGACATGCCAACGATGATTTTCTGTTTATTCATTTATGCAGGTCACGGGACGTTGATCAACATATCCAGAGGGTAACGTTTGCCAGCGAGATAATCATTGATACAATTGATAACCATCGGGCTGCGAAGCTTATGCGGTTCTTTTATGAGTTCATCTCGGCTTTTCCAGACAGCCTGTAAGATGCCGTCATCGAGTGCCTGCTCAGGCTTATGATTACTGCAAGTACCGCAGACAGCGACTCTCAGAAAAGTCTCACCATTATCTGGATGTTTCCACAGGTAGATGCCGGTGACGGCTTCCGGGGTAAATTGCCAGGCTGATTCTTCCTGTGTTTCTCTGATGACCGCATCGATAAGGCTTTCGTCCGGGTCGAGGTGGCCTGCTGGCTGGTTAAATAACCGCTCGCCGTGGATTAGTTCCTCGACCATGAGAAATTTGTTGTCGCGTTCGATGACAGCGGCGACAGTGGCGTGTGGTTTCCAGATCATAGGGATTGTGAGCAGATTGTTATTTCTTTAAGTGAGGTTTATTCTTGCGTCGGTGTGCTACCTCGTAACGCCAGAAGCCATCGATAGCAAAATAACCGATGAAGCTGCTGATGGATGCAGCTGTGAAACAGCCGACTAAAAAAGGTTTCCAGATAGCGGCCAGTTCATTGAGTAACCAGTCAATCGTCAGTTCAAAGCTGAAGTCAGTTGCAGGTTCGCCGACGATCCAGGTGCCGATGATGTAAGCAAAGTAAAACATCGGTGGAATGGTGAACGGATTAGTTATCCAGACCAGAACGATCGATAATGGCAGGTTGGTACCTATCAATATAGCCGCGCCGGCTGCCAGTGCCATCTGAAAGGGAACTGGCATCCACGCGCAGAACAGGCCGACTGCAAATGCGCCAGCAACAGACCGCCGGTTGAGATGCCATAGATTTGGTTCGTGCAACCAGTCGCCAAAGATCTGAAGTGTTTTGTTCTCTTTTATCGTTTGCGGTTTAGGCAGAAAACGTTGGAAAAACTTGCGTGGCATGGTTATAGTGACAATCGTTAGAATAAAGCTGTAATTTAAGGATGCGATTATAACTCTTTTATACTAATCATTTTGGAAAAGCACGCAGTGCTTAATCATTAATCGGAATATTTGTAATGGATTACAAAGCAGGGATGGCTGTTTACGCGCTCGCGTTTTTAACGGGCAGTCTATTCGTCCAGAATTTAGCTGAACTGCCAGCACCTTTTTTGCTCATGGTGTTATCTGCTTTGGCCTGTCTGTTTACCATTGTGCATCTCATCAAAAGTGTTAAAGTTGAGCGCGCTCCTATAAGACAATTTACTTTAATAATACCTTTTATAGTATTGATTTTAGTCGGTATTGTGTATACATCCCATTATGCCGGATTGCAATTATCGTCACGTTTGAATGATGATCTGATTGGTGAAAATATTATCGTTCGTGGACGGGTTTTAAATATTCCGGTAACGGCTGGCAATGTTCAGCGCTTTGAATTTACCGTCGATAGCTATCGCTTGCTCAGTACTGATAAATGGGAAAAAGTTTCTGTGGCATTTCCAGACAAGGTCCGTTTAAGCTGGTATTACGGCCGTCCGGTTAATGCGGGAGAACGATGGCAGTTGGAGGTGCGTTTGAAACCGCCGCATGGGTTCATGAATCATGGCGGTTTTGATTACGAAGCATGGCTGTTTCAGCACGGCATCGATGCGACGGGTTATGTGCGCAAATCCAGTTTTAATTCCCGTCAACAGGTGACATCGGGTTCTATCGATTTTATCCGCCAGTCACTCAGCAGGCTGATCGATACCGTCTCAACCCGTTCAGATGAGCTTAAGTCAGATTCGTTTTCACTGGTTAAAGCGCTGGCTGTCGGTGATAAAACGTCGATAAGTAATCAACAGTGGCGAGTTCTTGCGAATACGGGGACCAGTCATCTGATGGCGATATCAGGCCTGCATATCGGGCTGGCTTCACTGTTTGCTTATGTGCTGATCCGTCGCTCACTGCCTGTCTGTCTTATGAAGCGGATACCTGCGCAGCACGTAGCATTACTTGCGGGTCTGTTAACGGCATCGTTGTATGCTCTTATCGCGGGTCTGTCTATTCCGACTCAGCGGGCCATGATCATGCTGTTCGTGTTATCGGTGATGATCCTGGTGCGGCGTAATCATCGGCCTGCTGATGCGCTCGGTTTCGCTCTATTACTTGTCTTGCTGGTAGATCCACTCGCTATTCTATCGGCAGGTTTCTGGTTTTCTTTCTCTGCGGTTGCGGTTATTTTTATCAGCATCACAACGGCGCAAATGAGTGAAGATGCTAATACTTCGTTTTTCTTCAAGTTGGTGATCATCATGAAACGCTGGGTCAGGCTGCAGCTGATGATCAGTCTTTTTCTGTTGCCACTGTCATTATTCATGTTTCAGCAGGTATCACTGGTATCACCTGTTGCTAACCTGCTGCTGATTCCTTATGTGAGTTTTCTGGTCGTTCCTGTGGTGTTACTGGCAATAATATTCGCATTCCTGTTGCCGGTTTTATCTGACATGTTCTTTACACTGGCGGCAGCATTACTCGATTTCATATGGCCGTTGTTATCCTTTATTTCATCCGTGCCTTATGCCGTATGGGTACGCGGTGATGTGGGTATTTTCGAACTGTTGGCGGCAACGGCTGCAATATATCTGTTGTTATTCTCGAGACAGGTAATGTGTTTCGCTCGAAGTCTGCTTCCTGTGATCAGAAATGAAAATTCATCTCCCCATTATTATGCTATCTGGGTACTTCGATCCATGGCGTTTTTAGTGTTCGTGGTGTTGTTGACGCCTGCCAAGTCCGACTTCGATGTGGGTGAATACCAGTTGACCGTGCTTGATGTCGGGCAGGGATCCGCTGCAGTCATACAGACACAAAACCATGTTTTGGTGTTCGATGCGGGTGCAAGGTTCAGCGACAGGATGAATGTCGGTAGCGCTGTCGTCGTTCCCTATTTGCGCTCACTGGGTGTCAGCAGCTTAAACCGTCTGATAATCAGTCATGGTGATGCTGACCATATCGGCGGTGCCCAGGCTATCCTCGATGAGTATCCTGACGTTATGCTTCTGGGTCAGGATATCGATAAGCTGCAGGCTGCTGAAAAACAGCTTTGTGCGGCGGGCACCAGGTGGCACTGGGATGGTGTTGATTTCGAGTTTTTATTACCTGATGGCGAAGATATTTCGCTACTTCAAAGTGGTGAACGAAATAACAATTCCTGTGTTCTACAGGTGGTCTCAACGGCGGGCAGTGTCCTGCTCACTGGTGATATCGAAAAAAAAGCAGAGCAACGTCTGTTAGATCGATACGGTGAGCGGCTGGCATCCGATATATTGATGGTGCCGCATCACGGCAGTAAAACTTCATCCAGCCGGGCATTTATTAAAGCGGTTAATCCGGAATTATCATTGATTTCAGTAGGTTATAAAAACAGGTATCGGCTGCCAAATGATAAGGTGTTATTACGTTATACATCTCTTCGGCGGGTGCTGGAGCGAACGGATGAAAGCGGTGCTATCAGTGTCAGGTTGATGAATAATGCAGGGTTTATTATCGAAAAATATCGGGTAAAAGCCGGAAAATACTGGCATCATACCGTTAGGTGAACACGGTCTAACCGGTGCATATGGGCTATTGGCTTTACTATAAATCGAGTAAGATAGGCGCAAGGAAAATATAATAATAACTACAATCGTCGTTGTCGAAACAGCCTGCCTGGTTTAACCAGCATGTGCTTCGGTTTGCTGATAACG
>DAOVJH010000108.1 GCA_030673345.1 Pseudomonadota bacterium | reverse complement strand
GGACGGCATTCCTTTCCACCCTTATTACTCTGTAAAAGATATCGTCGGTGTGGTGGTGTTCCTGTTCTTCTTCAGCGTGGTGATGTTCTACTTCCCTGACGGCGGCGGTTACCTGTTAGAGCATGCAAACTTTATTGCTGCTGATCCGCTGAAGACGCCTGAGCATATTGCGCCGGTATGGTACTTCACGCCTTTCTACGCAATCTTACGTGCCGTACCCGATAAGTTGATGGGTGTTGGTACTATGGGTGCTGCGATTGTGGTGCTGTTCTTCCTGCCATGGATCGACCGCTGCAAAGTGAAGTCTATCCGTTATCGCTCAGTTATCTTTAAAGCGAACCTGATCGTATTCTGCGTAAGCTTCGTTGTGCTGGGCTGGTTAGCGATGCAACCAGCGACTGAGATACTGACCTTCTTCTCTCGCGTATTCACTTTCTTCTATTTCGCTTTCTTTGTTGTGCTCTTTGTCACATCTAAAAATGAGAGCACCAAGCCTGTTCCAGATAGGGTGACATCATGAAAACCGCTATTATAAAAAATATCGCAACTTTGTTTTTGGCTGCAGCAATGTTGACGCCAATGCTGGCGACAGCATCAGGTGGTGCGCATCTTCTTAAAGCGCCGATTGATATAAACGATAAAGAGTCACTAAGACGTGGCGCACAGGCTTTTGGCGATTATTGCTATAGCTGTCATGCTGCATCGTTCATGCGTTTTAACCGCATCGCTAAAGACCTTGAAATGTCTGAAGAAGATGTACGCGAGATGCTGATTCATACTTACAATGAAAAAGGTGCACCGACCAAGATCGGTGATCTGATGGAAGTATCGATGACTGATGATTACGCAAAAAATGCGTTCGGTACAGCAGTGCCTGATCTGTCGTTAGCTGCCCGTGCGCGTGGTGCTGACTGGATATATACTTATCTGCGTAGTTTCTACGTGGATGATTACCGTCCGACCGGTTTCAACAACGCTGTATTCCCGGATGTGGGTATGCCGCATGTTTTATGGTCTCTGCAAGGTCTGCAGGAAGCTAAATATAAAACAGTGGTGCACGGTGACGTAGAAGTTGAAGAGCTTGATGGGTTCGAGCAGATTCAAGCAGGTAAATTAAGCAGCACAGAATACGATGTGTTCCTTGGTGACCTGACAAACTTCATGGTCTATATCGCAGAACCTGTACAGGTTGAGCGTCGCAGCATGGGCTGGAAAGTGCTGTTGTTCCTGGTTGTTCTCTTTGGTTTTGCTTACGCACTGAAAAAAGAATACTGGAAAGACGTACACTAAATATTATTGGCCGGCTGCCAGATAGCAATATGTCTCTGGTAGCCGGTTAGTATTTCAGGTAGTTGTTTCACTAAGTTACCTCATTAAATCGTTCCTCTTCGATTGGAAATATTATGAATTTATATACAACGGCATCATCAATTGAGTGTCATCGTACACGTATCGTTTTAAATGAAAAGGATATTGTCCACGAAGTAATCTTGTGTGATCCAAAAAAGCTACCTGAGGACCTGATAGATTTAAACCCTTACGGCAGTCTGCCGACGCTGGTCGATCGCGATCTGGTGTTATATAACTCACGTGTCATCATGGAATATCTGGAAGAACGTTTTCCACATCCTCCGTTGATGCCCGTTGGGCCTGTGCAGCGTGCACAGATGCGCCTGGCACTGTTCCAGGTGGAGCATGACTGGTATCCGCTGGTCGATATCATTGAGACCAAAGGCGAGAAGGCTGTAACTAAAGCTAAAAAAGATCTAACTGAAAGTATCGCATCTGTTGCTGAGATATTTGATGTTATGCCGTATTTCCTCAGTGAAGACTTTACCCTGGTCGATGCCAGTGTAGCGCCTATACTCTGGCGTCTGCGTCACTATGGCATCGAGTTGCCTAAAGAGGCAAAATCAATCAATGCTTATGCTGATCGTTTGTTCGAACGTGATGGTTTTAAGCTGGGTCTTACTGAGTCAGAGCGAGAGTTACGCTTATAAAATTCAGGCGACAGACCAACGGTCTGTCCTCGGATATTCAATCACTGTAATATACCGCTATGCAGATGACATCCAGCCGTCCCTATCTTGTCCGTGCGATCTATCAGTGGATTGCTGATAACGGTATGACGCCCCACCTGCTAGTCGATGTTTCTGTCGATGGTGTTCAGGTTCCGGCTGAGCATGTCCAAAATGGGAAAATCATTCTTAATATCGCACCGATGGCGATAAGCGGCCTGGTACTTGGTGACACTGAGATTACTTTCAGTGCGCGTTTTTCAGGAAAGTCCCAGGGCCTGTATATTCCTATCGAAGCAGTATTGGCAGTGTACGCCAAAGAAAACGGCCAGGGTATGATGTTTTCTGAAGATGATGGCGCGATTTCAGCGACCGATGATGGTGATGACCCGGATCCGGATACCGACCCTGATAAACCTAAACGCCCCAGTCTGCGCGTCGTAAAATAAAGTGTCGGGGGTAGCGGCTTCGGTCGTCCCTGTGCAGCGTTAGCCCCCAAGAAGCTGGTGGTCCACCAGGTCACAGATGCAGTGAATGCACAGCAGGTGTACTTCCTGAATACGTGCAGTTGACTCAGAAGGAACGCGTATCTCCACATCGTTTAACGACAGGCGGCTGCTCATATCACCACCTGATTTTCCACTCAATGCGATGACGGTCATCTCTCTTTCGTGCGCCGCATCGATAGCCCTGTTCACATTATCAGAGTTACCGCTGGTGCTGATTGCGAGCAGGATGTCACCGGCCTGTCCCAGTGCGGTTACCTGTTTGGAAAATATCAGATTATAGTCGTAGTCATTGGCGATCGAGGTGACGGTCGAACTGTCTGTGGTCAGGGCAATCGCTGGCAGTCCCGGGCGTTCCATCTCGAAGCGGTTAAGCATCTCTGATGAAAAGTGCTGGGCGTCACCAGCTGAACCGCCATTACCGCAGGAGAGCGCTTTGCCGCCGTTTAAGAAGCACTGGGTGATAATCTGCGCGCCACGGCTGATCGGTTCTGCCAGTAGCTCAGCGGCCAGCTGTTTTGTGCTGATACTGTCCTGAAAGTTCTTGTTTATGCGTGAGAGTAAATCCATAGCGTGTCACCAGGGGAATGACCTGTGGTTTTCCCCGATATTCTAGAAAGCATTCGTTACCCAGTCAAAGCTGTATGACTGACCGTTATTGTTAGTTTGATTGTTTTTTGACATGGAAACAACATCAAAACGTGCATTTTTATACTTACTGTTCTGTTGCAGGTATAACTCGGCAGTCTTGCGTAATTTTAGTTGTTTTGAGGCAGTGATACTCTCCAGACCGCCACCGAAAGCGTCGCTTTTGCGGAAACGCACCTCGACAAAGACCAGCATGTTTTTATCGAACATGATGATGTCGATCTCGCCGTAGTGACAGCTAAAATTTTTGCCGATCAGTTTCAGGCCCTTCGACCGGAGGTATTTGCAGCAGGCGGCTTCTGCTTCTTCTCCCTGTTTTAGATGCGCTGCTTTCAATATTTGCAGAAGGCAGGCCTACGGCCTGTCCTCGCCGTCTGTTTGTGTTACCGCTGGTTCGAAGTAGGCTGGTTTTCCACGCACAAATTTGGCCCATAATAGCCTGCGCGTAACGCGGTTGTTGTCATCTAGTTGTATATTGCCGGTCTGCCCGTCGTAGTACGCAAACTCTTTGTTTTCCAGGAAATCAAGGTTGTGCACCAGGTGGTAGGCATCGACACCGAGAGCAAACAGGCGGGTGTAGTTTCCTTGCTGAGGCCAGTTTTGTTTGAACACCTCCGCTAAAGGTGATTTGTTCTGCAGTATCCAGGGTAGGTCGCAGAATATTAAACCGTTCAGATCCTGGTCAAGTGCCTTATCCGGTTGACCGCTATAGACATGCGAGGTCGAATACACTGGCAGGCTGGAAGCATGATGAAATCTAAAAGCAGGCATGATGCTCCTCGCTGAGCGGGGAGTGGCTGCAAGGAATATCATATCGATATCCTGGCGGCGGTAGGGTTCGCTAATGGTTTTTTTGCTGATTATATTTTCTACTTTTCGACGGCGGATGGTGCTCTGATCGAGGTTGAACAGTGACCTGATCGGCCGTCTGTAATCATTTGTATTTGTCGCGTAACCCGCTGAAGTGATCACGATGCCGCCGAGCGAGGTAAAGTGCTCGGAGAAAGCCTGGCTCAGGCGTTTGCCCCATTCGCTGTCAGGGTAAAAAACAGCAGCGCGTTTTTTATCCTGTTTGATAGCAAGTTCAGCGACCTGGTGGGCTTCATCTTCTGGAGACAGGCCAAACTGAAACAGGTTTTCAGTGTTGCTGAAAGTATTATCAGAATAATTTAATGTCAGTACGGGGACGTCGAGCTCCTGCTCCTGTAAGAGCTGGTTTATCACGATTTTGTTCAGTGGACCGATGATGTTGGTTGCACCGTCATCGATCGCCTGCTGATAAAGCTGTTTGAAAGTGGTGTTTTCATCGCTGCTGTCATAGAACTTTATAACAGGTTTAGCAGCAGAGTCTGCATCGGAGTAATAAGCGCTCAGGATGCCATTTTTAATATTTGCTGTAACTTTTGATAAGTCACCCTGCAGCGGTAAAATTATTGAGATCTGTTTTTTGTCAGAGATATTGCTCTGGTAGATGCTGATCAGCTCTGGTAAAAAATCTTCGTTGACCGGATGATCGGGGTGTCTTGTTCCCCAGTCGAGCAGATTGTCTTCCAGCTTACTGATGTTGTTCTGGCTCGAGCGCATGACCTTGGCCAGATCCAGCCAGCCACTGATGGTCAGGTTGCTGCTGCGTTGACCGTGCAGTTGTGTGGTGGATAGATTGGATAGCGCGGTCCAGATCTTTCGGTTATTTTTGTTCTTCGCTTTTTTGTCTGTGATGTAACCATCGAGCTGTACCCGCCTGTCGACAGCATGCATGAATTTTCCAGCTAAAAAGTCCAGGTCAGCTTTTAACTCATAATAATAAATCTGTTGTTCACGGGTTATCGGTTTTGTGTCAGTGATGAGCTGCCTGGCGAGGGCTGTATCATTTTCACTGATAGCGATCTCAGCAGATAGCAGTGATACGGTCGCGGCTTCGGTCTGAGTGCTGGCCGTATCGGCAGCGGGCCGGCTCAGCTGTCTGTCTCTGAGGATATTTAGTTGTTCATGGGCGAGGCTGACCTTGTCGGCTTCGATGTAGAGACGGGCAGCCAGTGCTCTATACCTGAATTGTTCGGCCTCGGTATCGCTATCTTCGGCGAGCTCGAGTAATTTTTCGGCTTCTTCGGTTAATGTCACCTGTTTTTCAGAAACAGGCCTTGTTTCTTCGGCCAGTTCTGTTTCAGGTTTTATCGGTTTGCTGTCACATGCAGAAAGCGTAACGATAGCGAAAAGTAAAAAGAGTTTTAAAGTATGTTGTTTCAAGATAGTATCAGGCAGTTTGTAAAAAAGTTAATAAAGCGGACGTCGATCAGGTAGCCGTGAATAAAGAACGGTAAGTATGTTTTGTGGGGCTATAAGTGTCAATCGAAATGCCAGAAGAAAGATCAGAAAATAGACCGGACCAGCAAAAGCCGGTCGTGTTACCGGGTACATTGTATCTCGTTGCCACGCCGATAGGAAATTTGGATGATATCACGCAGCGCGCGATATCCGTCCTTGGTCAGGTGGATATAATCGCTGCAGAAGACACGCGCCATAGCCAGCGCCTGTTATCGTTTCTCGGTATCAAGGCCAGGTTGC
>DAOVJH010000451.1 GCA_030673345.1 Pseudomonadota bacterium | reverse complement strand
GTCGAATGTTATGGACTGGATGATTTTAAAACATCAATTCCTGCTCTCGAACATTTCACCAAACGCTCATCATCAGAATTTGCGGTACGTGCATTCATCCTTCAGGACGAAAAACGCATGATGAAACAGATGCAGAAGTGGACCAGATCAGAGAACCATCATGTGCGCCGGCTTGCGACAGAAGGCTGCCGCCCTCGCCTGCCCTGGGCCGTCGCGTTACCATCATTCAAAAAAGATCCTCAGCCTGTTTTAAAGATATTAAAAACACTGATGCGCGATGAGAGTGAATACGTGCGCCGCAGTGTTGCCAATAATCTGAATGACATATCGAAAGACAACCCGGATACCGTCCTGTTATGGGCACAGCAGTATCTGGGCAACAGCAAAGAAACCGACCGGATAATAAAACACGCTTGCCGCAGCTTATTAAAACAGGGCGATACCCAGGCACTATCCCTGTTCGGTTTTACCGATGCCATACATATCAAACTTGATGTATTCAAGGTTCAGCCGATGGTAAACCTGGGCAATAAACTACACTTTTCTTTTCTATTGAAAACTAGTCATGTTCAGTTGGGGATGTGCCGGATCGAATTCGCTATCGACTTCATGAAAGCCAACGGCAAAAAAAGCCGCAAAATTTTTAAAATATCTGAAGGCGATTATGCAGAAAAAGAAAAACAGATCTCTAAATTTTTTTCATTTAAAAAAATATCAACACGAAAATATTACCTGGGGGAACACCAGATAACGATCGTTATCAATGGTAAAGATCGCTCAACAAAACCTTTCGAAGTTACACATTAACAAACCATCTGAACATGCCCAAAAAATAACAGATGCAATATCACTAAAAGATACCAAACAGCTTCTTCTTACTCTCATGTTTACGTATCAGATCAGCGATCGATTTATCTTCGACCTGTTCAGCCATATTGATCGCCTTTTCACGTTTATCATTTCTGACATCGATATCAGCGCCAGCAGTCAACAACAGTCTCACCGAGACTGCATCGCCAGACAGTACCGAAAGCATCAACGCTGTATTACCGATATTATTTTTATTATCTAACTGTGCACGCCGTGAGATCAGAACATCAACGATCTCACTATTTCCACGACTGGCGGCGACCATCAGAGGCGTATTACCATCCTTTGCCCTGGCATCAGCCTTCAGACCTTTATCGAGTAAAACCTTAACTGCTGCATCATTATTTAAGCTTGCTGCCTGATGCAACAGTGTTGATCCATCCTTGTCCGCACTCTTTATATCCGCGTGATATTTAATCAGATAATTAACCGTCTGTGCTTTCGCCTCACCTATGGCATACCATAACGCATCGTGACCGGCCTGATCCTGTAACGAAATATCTGCGCCGGCATCGACCAGCCGTTTCACCGTTGCGAGTGACATCGTGGCAACCGCATTCATCAGGTCACTCCTGCCATCGACCAGAGAATTAGCCGGACGTGCCATCTTATCCATCAGCAGATTACTGACAGCTTCATGTTTACTCAGAATAGCCAGAGACAGCGCGCTGCGATGTTTTTTATCTACCACCTGCACACCTGCACCCTCTGTGAGCAGGATTTTAACGAGCGGCTCTCTGCCATGTTCAGCAGCCAGCATCAGCGGGGTTTTTCCATCACTTCCTGCACGATTAATTTCTGCACCATTCCGGATCAACTGGCGAGCGATCTCATCATGTCCCTGTACGACAGCGCGTGTTAGCGGTGTATAACCTTCATGGTCTATTAAATTTACATCTGCGCCTTTTTTTAACAATACCGCCGTGACATC
>DAOVJH010000062.1 GCA_030673345.1 Pseudomonadota bacterium | reverse complement strand
TGTATTTTTATGTGACAGAAATCAGCGTCATTACCCTCGTCATCCGGGTCGGCTTCAAACTTGATAGCGGGCGCGCAACCCATGTAGGCGATGTGGTTCAGAAATTTATCACCGGTGAAGAAATCGTACTCGTCATTTTTGTCGACAGGCTGTGATAGAAATCCGATCTCATGCAGATCGTTGATGATCGACGAAAGTGTTTCAGTTGTGAAGTCTTTTTGTCCGGGGTACAGGTAAAGTGAGCACTGGCCGTAAGTTCTGGGCATTCAGCTTTAGTCTTTTGAGTCTTCTGTGGATGTATCAACAGGCTTACTGTCATCATCCATCAGAATGCGGTGTGCAGGGCCTTCGAGATCTTCGAACTGGTCGGATTTAACCGCCCAGAAAAAAACAGCGATGATGATGACAACGATGATCAATGCGACCGGCAACAGTAGATAAATTATGTCCATAGGTTTCGAATCTAAGGGTAAGGATCTCTAGTATCTTATCCTGTTAAGACGCAGTGCGTTTAACACGACGACCAGCGAACTGGCAGACATGCCGATCGCGGCGAGCCAGGGTTCGACATAACCCATGGCAGCAGCAGGAATCGCGGTCAGATTATACAGCAACGCCCAGCTTAAATTTTGCCTGATGATGCGCAGTGTTTTGATCGCGATAAGGTATCCGTGGTAGATGTGTTCGATGTTGTTGCTGATCAAAATCATGTCAGCTGTGGCTGCCGCGAGCTGGGTACCTTTGCCCATGGCGATCGATAGATCGGCACCTGCGAGTACCGGGGCATCATTCACACCATCGCCTGTCATGACTACGATGGCATTGTTCTGCTGCAGCGCGTTGACGTGTTTTAGCTTGTCTTCGGGTTTCAGATCTGCGAGGCAATGTTTTATACCCAGCTGGTCACTTATGTTGCGCGCGCTGCGTTTTCTGTCACCGCTCATCAGGTGTGTCTGTCTGTGATGCTGGTGTAGCTGATCGATAAGTGCTCCGGCTTCCTGCCTGATGCTGTCGGATAAAACAAAGCTTGCTATGTATCGTTTGTCAGTAGCCAGGTAGATAACATTGATATCATCAGTGTCATCGTCGTCAAAAGTGCAGCTGCTGTGCTGCTGTATAAATTTTTTATTTCCGATAAACCATTCGCTGTTATCGATTGAACCCCGTATACCGTTTCCGGTGCTGTGCACAAGGTTTTCGACAGTGAGTAATGTTTGCTGGTTTGCGTTGATGAATGCTTTGGCTATAGGGTGCTCGGAATTTGCTTCGAGCGATGCGGCGATCAAAACCGCCTGTTTTTCATCAGTGTCACCGCTGTTCAGTTTTGTTTTTACCAGCTTGATCTTGCCTTCGGTTAAGGTGCCGGTTTTGTCGAAAACAAAATCAGTCGCATGCGCCAGTGTTTCGAGTGCGTGTGCACGTTTAGGTAATAAGCCGATCTTCGCTAACTGGCCGCTTGCTGCGGTAATGGCTGTCGGAGTTGCCAGTGACAGTGCGCACGGGCAGCTGACGACCAGTGTGGCGATGGTGATTTCCAGCCATTGCGTCGGGTCTGCGTTGTACCAGTAATAAGCGACCATGGCTGCGATGCTCAGTAATATGCTGACGAACCAGCTGGCAATCTTATCTGCCAGTTTTGCGATGGCAGGTTTGGTGTGCTGTGCTTCATCGATCAAGCGCTGGATGGAAGACAGTACGCTGTCTTCGCCAAGATTTTTGATCTGGATAATCAATGGGTTCTCTGTATTTGTACTGCCGCCGATGACCGTGTCATTGACCTGTTTGGTAACAGGCAGGCTTTCACCTGTTATCAGTGACTCATTGATGCCGGAACTGCCGCTGATGATGCTGCTGTCTGCCGGGATAACCTCGCCGGGTCTTACCAGCAGGTAATCGCCGACATTTAATTCACTGACGGCGATACTTTCCTGATCATCTATGGTGCTTGAGCCTGTGTCTGCATAACGGGTTAGCTTCGTCGCGATAGCCGGCTTCAGGTTAAGCAGGGCTTCTGTTGCTTCTGAGGTTTGTTTGCGGCTGCCGATCTCAAAGAAGCGGGCGCTCAATAAAAAGAAAGTGAACATGGCTACCGAATCAAAATAGACTTCACCGGTGCCATTGATGGTATTGATACAGCTTGCACTGAAGGCGATGGCGATGCCCAGTGATACCGGGACGTCCATGCCGACGCGTTTATTGCTGAGGTCTCGAAAAGCCGATTTAAAAAATACCGATGAGGCGAACAGCAATATAGGGGTGGTCAGAGCCAGGCTGATCCAGCGGAAGCTCTGTTTAAAAGATTCATCGATACCCCACCATTCGCCGGTATACAGGGCGACAGCAAATATCATGATCTGCATGCCCAGTACGCCGGATAGTCCAAGGCGTTTTATCTGCTGTTTGCGTTCTTTTTCCAGGATGCGCTGATGCTGTTCGGGATCATAAGGGTGGGCCAGGTAGCCGATACGTGAAATTGATTCGAGGATGTCGCTGAGCTGAATTTTGCTGTTGTCCCAGCGTACTCGGGCTCTGTGATTACTGTAGTTGATGTTGGCGCTGATGACGCCATCGAGAGCATTCAGGTGTTTCTCGTTGAGCCAGACACAGGCTGCACAGGTGATACCTTCGAGGATGAGTGAGACCTCGAGGATGTTTTCATCATCGGTTTCACTGACAAACTTTTTTTGAATGGTTGATGTATCGTAGGCTTTTAGCTGTTGTAGAAACTCGGGGACAATCTCTTCCGGTTTTTCCGGGTTACTGGTCCGGTAGGTATAAAAGTCATCCATGCCACTATTGATAATTGCCTGTGAAACGGCCTGGCAGCCGTAGCAGCACATAGGTTTGTTCTCACCTTTATATTCCACAAATATTTCAAGGTTATCAGCTACGGGCAGGCCGCAATGAAAGCAATTAGTGGGGGTAGGGCTTTCTTTCATGAATTATTATTTACAAAAAGGCTTGTTGTTTGTTAAATCAATTGTTTAAATGAATTATAATTATAAAGGTTTGAAGAATAGACCGCTTTCTTGCGGTTGCTCTATTGAGCCAAAAAACTATGAAACCAAAGACCATATCTTAAACTATGAGTTCACAAAAGCGTATTGATGTTAATCATTTAAAGGTTAGTTGCAAGGAATGTAACCTGCGAGAATTGTGCTTTCCGCATGGTATGAATGATGCGGAGCTCTCTAATATGGAAGCGGTAGTAGAGCAGCCTAAGTCATTACATAAAAATGATTTTTTATATCGTGATGGCGAAAAATCATTAGCGCTTTTCGCTGTGCGTTCGGGTTGTGTTAAAACCATGACCGAGAGTGCCAACGGTGATGAGCAGATCGTCGGATTCCATCTGCCCGGTGAATTGCTCGGCCTCGATGGTTTTGCTGATGGCTCATATACATGCAATGCTGTCGCATTAGAAACCTCCAGTGTCTGTGAATTACCGCTCGATCAGCTTGAAGACCTCTGTCACCAGGTCCCGGGACTGCAGAAACAGATGCGCCGTATAATGGGCAAAGAGGTCAATAATGACCATAAATTGCTCCTGCTGCTCGGCAAGATGACGGCAGAAGAGCGTCTGGCCAGTTTCTTACTCAGCCTGTCAGCTCGTATGGAAGAACGTCACTGGAAAGAGAACGAGTTTAATCTATCCATGCCGCGACAGGATATAGCCAATTATCTCGGTATGGCGGTAGAGACTGTCAGCCGCCTGTTCGCCACCTTTCAATCTGAAAAAATAATTGATGTTGATCGCCGGCATATCACCATTCTGGATATGGAGCGTCTAAAGGTCATCGTCGGTGAATGCGAACCCAGTCAATAGGTTCTGATTTCAGTTGGGTCGTTATATAAAAACCTGACAAATATTCATGTTTTGAATTGGCGGAAATTGACATATATCATGTCTTTTTTACGCTGGATAAATATACTTCCGTTCCAGATTATTGCTGTTTGAATTAATGACTTATCAGTGTATTATCAGTGGGAATTGCTAACCTCAATTTTAAAAATATACATTGGAGAAAAACTATGCTGTCACATTTAATCGGAATTTTGCTAAATCCTGCTGAAGAATGGAAAAAAATTCGTGACGCGGACTGTACTATCGGCAAGTGTTATTGCGGATATGTCTTTATCATGGCGGCTATTGCCCCGATTTCTGGTTATTTTGGCACCACTCGATTCGGTTGGGAGATTGGTGCCCGTGAAGCAGTAAAGCTTTCACCTGATAGTGCGTTAATTATCGCAATTGCCTATTACTTCGTCATGCTAATCGGTGTGTTCAGCATGGGTGCGATGGTTTACTGGATGGGTAAGACATATGATGCCGAGCAGAGCCTGTCACGCAGTGTTCGACTGGCAGCCTATACTGCGACACCATTATTTCTTGTCGGCATCGTTGAGCTGTTCCCGATACTGTGGCTGAACTTCGTCATCGGGCTGCCTGCATTAGCTTACTCGGTGAAATTGCTCTATACCGGTGTGCCGATAATGATGGAAATCGATGAAGAACGTGGATTTTTATTTTCCAGTTCGATACTGGCAGTCGGTATGGTGGCATTGATTGTGATGATGGTGGCTACCGCTATTCTCTGGTTCAATGGATTTGCACCACAGTTTGTCGATTAAATTTTTATTGCCAGTCGTTGCCGATTATTAGCAGCGTTTGTCTTGATTGAATAGCTATACTAATACACTAATATATTATTTTTTTACTGGACCTCGCGGCAGCTGAGTTTGATAGCAGCTGTTGCGGGGGGCGTTATTTTTATAAGACCTATAACAATTTAGGCGGACAACATTTATGAATAATGAAACAATGACCTATGATTATTCCGTAGTTCGACAGTTTGCAATCGCGACTGTCGTTCTCGGTATTGTTGGTATGCTTGTTGGGGTGTTTATCGCATCACAGATGGCATGGCCGGTGCTCAACTTTGATACGCCGTGGTTGTCTTTCGGTCGCTTGCGTCCTCTTCATACCAATGCGGTAGTCTTTGGATTTGGCGGCTCGGCTTTGTTTGCGACCTCTTATTATGTCGTGCAGCGTACCTGCCATACAAAGTTATTTGCACCAGCTCTGGCGCAGTTTACTTTCATCGGCTGGATGCTGGTCATTCTTTCCGCGGTGATAACTTTACCGCTCGGTTACACCTCATCAAAAGAATATGCAGAGCTTGAATGGCCGATTGATCTGTTGATCACCGTCGTCTGGGTATCCTATGCAGTGGTGTTCTTCGGTACTATCGCCAAACGACGGGTCAAGCACATCTATGTGGCTAACTGGTTCTTCGGTTCATTTATTATCACAGTTGCCATGTTGCATATTGTTAATAGCGCCGTCCTGCCGGTTAGTTTTCTTAAATCGTACTCTGTTTATTCCGGTGTTCAGGATGCGATGGTGCAATGGTGGTATGGGCATAATGCAGTAGGTTTCTTCCTGACTGCCGGTTTCCTTGGCATCATGTATTATTTTATTCCCAAGCAGGCAGAACGTCCGGTTTATTCTTATCGTTTATCGGTTGTGCATTTCTGGGCGTTATCGTTCACCTATATCTGGGCGGGTCCTCACCACCTGCATTACACTGCACTTCCTGACTGGACCCAGTCGTTAGGTATGGCGTTCTCACTGATCTTATTAGCGCCTTCCTGGGGCGGTATGATCAACGGCATCATGACACTGTCGGGTGCGTGGGAGAAGCTGCGCAGTGATCCAATTCTTAAATTCCTGATCGTTTCTGTCTCTTTCTACGGTATGTCTACCTTCGAAGGTCCGATGATGGCGATCAAGACAGTGAATGCATTATCACACTACACTGACTGGACGATTGGTCACGTACACTCTGGTGCGCTCGGCTGGGTTGCGATGGTGAGTATCGGTGCGATGTACTTCCTGATTCCCAAGTTATTTGATACTGAGATATACAGTAAGAAGCTGATCGAGACGCATTTCTGGATCGCGACAATCGGCATCGTGCTGTACATCACTTCTATGTGGATCTCGGGCATCATGCAAGGTTTGATGTGGCGCGCGATCAACAGCGATGGCACTTTAACCTACAGTTTCGTTGAAAGTGTGCAGGCAATGCATCCGTTCTACATCGTTCGTGCCGGTGGTGGCGCGCTGTTCCTGACAGGTATGCTGATCATGGCTTACAACCTGACTAAAACCATTGCACAGGGCAAGGCGATACACGCGCCTATTCCTGAGCCAGCGGCTGCTCATTAACAGCGGCACACTAGAGCATTAGAGGAAAATAAATATGTCAGTTCAAGTTCAAGCTGAAACTAAAGTCGGTGTATTAATTGTTTTATCGCTGGTCGTTGTACTCTGGGGCGGACTCGCACAGATCGTGCCTCTGTTCTTCCAGCATTCAACAACTGAGCCGGTCGATGGTTTAAAACCCTATACCGCATTGCAGTTGGAAGGCCGTGATATCTATATTCGTGAAGGCTGTGTGGGTTGTCACTCACAGATGATCCGACCTTTCCGTGCTGAGACCGAACGTTATGGTCATTACTCAGTTGCCGGTGAGTTCATTTATGACCGCCCGTTCCTATGGGGTTCCAAACGTACCGGGCCTGACCTGCACCGTGTCGGTGGACGTTATTCTGATGAATGGCATCGTGTGCATCTGGTTAATCCGCGTGACGTTGTGCCTGAGTCAATCATGCCTTCATACCCATGGCTGGAAGCGAGTGCGCTGGATGGTGGTGATATCCAGACCAAGATGAGCACATTGGTCACACTTGGTCATCCCTATACGGATGCCGAGATCGAAGCTGCGCCAGCAACGCTGGAAGGCAAGACCGAGCTTGATGCCGTTGTTGCTTACCTGCAGTCACTTGGTCTGCACGTGAAACAAACGCGTTAATGATTGATACCGAGCTATTGGAGTTAATCTAGTGGAATCATCATCAACTGATGTATTTTGGCAGTCGGCATGGACCGTATTTGCTTTTGTGTTTTTTATCGCTGTTGTCTTTTGGGCATGGAGCGGCAAACGTAAGAGCAAGTTTGATAAAGCGGCAAGAATGGCGCTTGATGATGACAAAGATCTGACTGACGAACAGCGTCGCGATTAATGAAGATAGCAATATCTAATTATAAAAATTTAACTAGCCGTACAGGTCTTGACCGTATCGGTTTTAAAAATATAACGAAGGTTATGAGGAATTATTATGTCTGACTTTACCAGCGAATTCTGGAGTTGGTTTATTATTGCAATCTCAGGCGGCGGTATCGTCTGGCTGTTTTATCTGTTAAGAGGCACTAGTAAAGCTGATACTGAAGAAGGTGTGCCAACAGGGCATGTCTGGGATGAAGATCTGGAAGAGTTAAATAATCCACTGCCTCGCTGGTGGTTGTTTATGTTTTACTTCACCATCTTTTTTGCGATCGGTTACCTAATTCTTTATCCGGGCATGGGTTCTTTTAAAGGTATC
>DAOVJH010000192.1 GCA_030673345.1 Pseudomonadota bacterium | reverse complement strand
GACTTCGATGTCTTTACCGTTTTTCTTACGTGTCGCAGTGGCAAGCGCAGACTCGATAGCCTTAAAGATAATCTCTTTATCAACGCCTTTTTCGTTAGATACGGCATCAGCAACGTAGAGAATTTCTTTGCTCATGATTTTAAACCCTCATTAAATAACTCGTCGTTTATTGGACGACAATAAATTTTCAAAAAAATCTTAATATTCCGGTACCACACGTGCTTTCTCTAGCGCGCTAAACGGGATACCAACTTCTTCCGTATCCGTCTCGATGGTTACCATCTCTTCATCAGCCTGCAACAGACGACCTTTAAAATTTCGCTGGCCTTCCAGCGGCATCACTGTTTTCAACTTGACCAGTGAGCCCGTAAATCGTTGAAAATCCTGTAATCGACGCAACGGCCGGTCAGAACCCGGTGAAGAGACCTCCAGATTAAACTTTCCACTTACCGGTTCTTCAACATCCATCAGTGCACTGATCTGGCGGCTCACACTGGAGCAATCATCAACATTGACGCCACCCTCTTTATCGATATAAAGACGCAGCACGCCGTGTTTAGGATTAGGAAAATGCTCGATTTCGATCAAGTCATAACCCATGCCCGTTACCACCGGCTCAAATAATTCCCACAAATGTGTCTGATCACGTCTCAATTGGCTCGCCTCACCTGATAGCCACATTAACCGCCAATATTTTATCGACAGTAACAAAAAGGCCCCGTAAACGGAGCCTTTCCAAAATTCTTGAAACAAATAGAACTCCGAAAACCACGCTCCGGTACATCTATGCCACCAAGAAAACAAATTTTGGTAGTGGTGCGCAGGATTTAAACCTGCGACCTTCCCCATGGTTATAAGCCATGAGGCCGACTACGCGTCGGGCTCATTATCCGAAGCTTTAAACACTGCTTCCAGACCACAAACTCGACAAAAATTTTGGTAGCGGGGGCAGGATTTGAACCTACGACCTTCCCCAGGGCTATTAAACCATGAGTCCGACTAACCGTCGGGTTCATAATCCGAAGCTCTATACGATACTTCCAGACCACAAACTCGATAAAAATTTTGGTAGCGGGGGCAGGATTTGAACCTACGACCTTCGGGTTATGAGCCCGACGAGCTGCCAGACTGCTCCACCCCGCAACAACAAGACGCGAATATTACGGACTTACAGGGGTAATTGCAAGGTACTTTCTGGAATAAAAAATAAATATTATGCAGCGGCGCAAAAGCGCATGGAAGGCAAAAAAATAACCGGCATTTCTCTACGCTTCCGCGTCTCTGCGATTGATCTTTTTATGTCTTTATAGTGGGTATTAGTTAAAAACGGAGACACAAAGTGACATCAAAGCAGCTGGATACAGTCCAAGCGCAAGAATAGCAAGGCCATTGGTACTAAGCGCAATCTGCATGTCACGGCCACATTCCAGCGGCCGTGTCTCGACTGCATCATCAAAATACATCACTTTGATAATCCGCAGATAATAGAAAATACCGATGATTGAGAAGAATACAGCGATGATAGCCATCCATACCAGGTTTACATCGACAACAGCCGACAGAACAGCAAGTTTTGCCCAGAAACCAACCGTTGGCGGTACACCCGCCATGGATAACATCAATATCATCATGATAAAAGCAAACCAGGGGCTGCGCTGATTCAGGCCGGTCAGATCACTGATATTGTCAGCTTCAAAACCCTGACGCGCCATCAGCATGATGACACCGAAACCACCCAGCGACATCATGGCGTACGAGATGGTATAGAACATCGCCGAAGAATAACCTTCTGCGGTACCTGCCAGGATGCCCAGTAGAATAAAACCAACATGGGAGATCGTAGAATACGCCAGCATGCGTTTGAGGTTGCTCTGCGCTATGGCGATGATATTACCGACTGCCAGTGACAGGATAGCCAATATGATAATCATCTGCTGCCAGTCTGCCTGCAAACCACCCAGCGCCTCGACCAGCAGACGCATGATCATGGCAAAACCCGCCAGTTTAGGCGCAGTGCCGATCAATGCGGTAACAGCGGTTGGTGAACCATGATAGACGTCCGGCATCCACATGTGAAATGGGACAGCGCCCAGTTTAAACGCCAGTGCAACCACGATGAAGACCAGTGCGAATATCATACCGATGTTCTGTGCGCCTTCAGCCTGGGTAACGGCTTGCGCTATCTCAGACAATTGCAGACTACCTGACAGGCCGTAAAGAATAGACATACCATACAGCAACATGCCTGATGCGATAGCACCCAGCACAAAATATTTCATCGCTGCTTCTGATGCATTGCCATCGTCACGGTTGAAAGCAACCAGCGCGTACAGACACAGCGACAATAATTCCAGGCCCAGGTAAAGCATCAGCAGGTTATTCGCTGATACCATCAGCATCATACCGACGATACTGAACAAACTTAAAACATAAAATTCGCCTTTAAAGATATTACGTGCCTGCAGATACTCACGCGAGTAGACGAAAACGCCAAAACTGATTATAACGATGAACAGTTTAAGTGCATCGGCCATCGCGTCCTGCACGAACAGGTCGTTAAACGCCAGAACACGGGTATCGGTCTGGTTGCCTAACAGCAGGACCAGCGTGATAATCAGCGAGAACTGCGCCAGCACGTAAGTAAGATTTCTCTTGTCCGATGGCAGATAAACATCTACCACCAGTATCAGACAGGTCATCGCCAGCAAAAACATCTCAGGCAATGCGATAGCTATATTTAGTGATTCAAGTGTCATTCTTATCTATCCAGTTTTATCTATCTAATGTTTTCCTGCACTGTAACGTTGTCATTAAAGCTTAGAGACAGAAACATGTTGCAGGAAGTTTTCAACCGTCACGTGCATCACGTCGACTACCGGCGCAGGCCACAGACCCAGAACTAAAACGGCTATCGCCAAAACAGTCATAATGGTGAACTCACGTGAATTGAGATCTTTTAATGCCCGTACACCTTCATTTGCGATCTCACCGTAGAAGACACGCTTGACCATCCACAGAGTATAAGCCGCGCCCAGGATGAGTGTTGTTGCACCGAGGAAGGCATACCAGAAATTGGCTTTGAAGCTGGCGATGATCACCATGAACTCACCAACAAAACCGGACGTGCCAGGCAGGCCCGCATTCGCCATCGAAAAGAACACGGCGAAAGCAGCAAATACCGGCATGGTGTGAACGACACCGCCATAAGCATTGATCTCGCGGGTATGCATACGGTCATACAATACACCGATCATCAGGAACATAGCGCCTGAGATAAAACCGTGGGAGATCATCTGGATCATCGCACCTTCGACTGCGAGCGCCGCACCGCTACCCGAAGCATTGGCGGGGTTCTCCCATATCTGGAACACGACAAACAGGCCCAAAGTAACAAAACCCATGTGTGCGATCGATGAATACGCTACCAGTTTTTTCATGTCACGCTGCACCAGCGCGACAAAACCGATATAGACCACCGCTACCAGCGACATGAGGATGATGAGCCAGTCAAGTGAGTGGGCAGCATCCGGTGTAATCGGCATACTGAAACGGATAAAACCATAACCGCCGATCTTCAACATGATAGCCGCCAGTATCACGGAACCGCCTGTCGGTGCTTCCACGTGTGCATCGGGTAACCAGGTGTGCACCGGCCACATCGGCACTTTCACAGCAAAAGCCATGAGGAACGCCAAAAATATTAAAATCTGCTCATCAAGCGTCAATCGCAGTGCGTGCAGCTCAAGAATGTCAAAGCTGCCACCTTTGTAATACATGTAGATCAAAGCCACCAGCATGAACACTGAGCCGGTGAAGGTATAAATAAAGAACTTGATGGTCGCATAGACACGGCGCTCACCACCCCAGACACCGATCAGGATAAACATCGGTACCAGCATCGCTTCCCAGAAGACATAAAAGAAAATGGCATCCAGTGCAGCAAACACCGCCACCATCAGGCCTTCCATAATGAGGAAGGCTGCCAGATACTGTGCAGGTTTTTTCTTGATCACTTCCCAGCCGGCCAGAACCACCAGGATAGTCGTAAAGGTAGTCAATATAATCAATGGCATGGAGAAGCCATCAACACCAAAATGATAATTGATATCGAATGCCGGAATCCAGGCTGTCTTTTCCACGAACTGCATAGACGATGTTGAAGAATCAAAACCGGCGTACAGACCTAAACTTAAGACAAATGTTGCGATAGATATGACCAGTGATAAAACGCGAACACCATTAGCATCACCTTTGT
>DAOVJH010000310.1 GCA_030673345.1 Pseudomonadota bacterium | reverse complement strand
TGGTCGACGACCAGTTTAACTTCACGTATCTCTGGTTTTTTTGCCAGCAAAGTCATGCGAGCCCGCTCCTCCGAACTCGACAAAAAGCACCTGCCTTCAATTTTTCAGCATGCAGATTTCAAGGGGCAGTTCTATCGTCTCGATGAGCCGGTGTTTAATACATTAAGTGTCGTACGTGCACTGGCAGAACCGCGTGGGCAGTCGATTTTGATGATAGATCGGGAAACGCTGCGGCCCGAAGATGGTAAGGTCATTGTACGTTCAGAGCAGGGTGAGACGTACTGCTTTCATTATAAAAAAATAATATTAAATGCGGGAGAGGGTAACGAAGCGTTACTGACCCGATTTGATATTAAGCAACCGGAAATGCAGCGGCGGCCACTGAAGATGGTCGTCATGCGCGGTGTGCAGGATGACATGATCTATGCGCATTGCCTGGGTGCTTCGGTTAACCCCAGGATAACCATTACTTCTCACCTCGATGAGCGAGGTGATATCGTTTGGTACATGGGTGGACAGTTAGCTGAAGAGGGCGTCGATAAAAGTGATGATGAATTAATCGAAGCGGCTAGAAGCGAATTGAATGAACTGATTCCCTGGCTTGCGTTAGATGGCGCACAATGGGGAGTGCTTGAGATCAATCGCGCAGAGATTAACCTGGCTGGTAGAAAAGGGGCGGGTGCGACACGCCCGGACAGTTTTTCGGTGGAACAGGATGGCGACGTGATAACTGCATGGCCAACTAAAATGGCGCTGTCGCCCGCTTTAGCGGATGCCTTGATAGCGCTATTAGATAACGAAAAAATCGAGCGTGAGTCTGATTTGTCTTTGCCTGATTTGGGGGCGACGATATTTGCAGATTTCCCATGGAATGAGGCGCAATGCTGGAAACAGGGCCCCGAGGGTGATGAATAATGTTAAAGCGTGCGTTAGGGTTAACCGGTATCGATGTGAGCATCCTCGGGCTAGGTACCGTAAAGATCGGCCGCAACCAGCAGGTCAAATACCCTGAAGGATTTGAACTGCCCGATGATAAAACAGTAATAGAGTTATTCGAACTGGCGCAATCACTGGGTATTAACTTCATCGATACTGCGCCCGCCTATGGCAGTAGCGAGCAGCGTTTAGGCGAACTGCTGCCTGACCGTCATGACTGGGTGATAGTGACAAAGGTCGGTGAGATATTCGAAAATGCACAGTCGCGTTTTGATTTTTCATATAATTATACGATCGAAAGTGTTGAGCAGAGCCTGAGGAAGTTAAAGCGTGATGTGATCGATGTTGTACTGGTGCATTCTGATGGTGATGATATGCGGATTATCAGAGATGAGCCAGTATTTGAAGCTTTAGAAAAACTTAAAGATAAAGGCTTGATAAAAGCTTATGGCATGTCGAGTAAAACAGTCGAAGGTGGTCGCTGGGTAGTCGAGAATTGTGATGTAGTGATGGCGACAGCAAACCTCGATTATGACGAAGAGCGTCCGGTTCTGGAGCTGGCGGAAAAATTAAATAAAGGTGTGATCATCAAAAAAGGCCTGCAGAGTGGACATGCGGATAGCGCTTCGGGTGGTAGTGGTGTGAAGGCGGCATTCGAGCATATTTTAAGCCTGCCAGGTGTCAGCAGTATGATTGTTGGTACGATTAATCCTGCTCACCTCAAGGGAAATGTTGATATGGTCAACCTGATTACGAACAAAAATTTATAAGAGATTCTGTATGAGTTTATTTAAAAGTATAAACAAGCGATATAACTGGCTGGTGAAAGTTTCGTTTGACC
Organism: Pseudomonadota bacterium; assembly: GCA_030673345.1. Lineage (GTDB taxonomy): Bacteria > Pseudomonadota > Gammaproteobacteria > SZUA-229 > SZUA-229. Next base: position 1,200 of record DAOVJH010000310.1, on the reverse strand, counting down.
GGAAAACTGGGTTTTATCGCTATAAGCGGTTTGGTCACAATGTGTATATCCGGCAGCCGAGACATTATTTGAAGGAGCGTGATTTATTGTGGACCTGTGAGAACCTGTTCTATAAACATTATCTTCCAGCTGAAGGTGATGTCGTAATCGATCTCGGTGCAGGATATGGAGAGGAGTCTACATATATTGCAGAAAACACCTCGGGTGTGAAATACATCGGCGTCGAAGCACAACCCGTAATCTACGAATGCCTCGCAAATACGTATAGGGATTTGGGTGAAAATTTCATCGCTTCACCTTATGTGATCACGGATGCAGAGACCGTTAAATTTGTTAGCCACTATTCATATGCATCGGTCGGTGAGATCCCTGAGGGGTACATAGATGTGCCTACGATTAAATGGAGTGATTTTCTTAAAAAATATAATATCGAAAAAATTGATTTATTGAAAATGAATATCGAAGGCGCTGAAAAAGAGATCGTGAGTAGTATTAATGATTTTAGTATCGTTAAGAGGTTCGCTGTATCCTGCCATGATTTTCGTGCTAATAATAATGAAGGTGAGTGGTACCGTACAAAAGATATAGTGGTTAAAGCGCTGGAAGATAATGGTTATAAGATAAAGACTTTCAGCTATGGCATCAATTGGGCTGATGACTGGATATATGCTGAAAGATGATCCGAGGTTGCTGAGATTACCAATGACCGTTTTTCTATCCTTTGTTTTCGACTCTGCTCGTAGATGAAAGACAAGCAACGGCATTACCTGATCGTTGGGCCATCATGGATCGGTGATATGGTAATGGCGCAATCACTGTTTATTGCATTGAAGCAACTAGACACTGATTGTCTTATCGACGTGATAGCACCGGGATGGTCGCTTCCTGTATTAGAGCGCATGCCTGAAGTCAATGAAGGGATTTCTGCAGACGTCAGTCATGGTGAGTTTTCGTTTCTTAAGCGCCGGAGGCTGGGTTTAGAGCTAAGGTCCAGGAAATACACCCATGCGATAGTTATTCCGCGTTCCTGGAAATCAGCACTTATTCCTTATTTTGCGGACGTGTCTGTCAGGACTGGTTATAGAGGTGAAATGCGGTATGGCCTGATAAATGATATCAGGGTCCTGGACAAGAAGGTGCTTAAACAGACTGTGCAGCGATACGTGGCGCATGCTTACGAGAATAACGCGGTTGAAGCGC
>DAOVJH010000319.1 GCA_030673345.1 Pseudomonadota bacterium | reverse complement strand
CCGCATCCAGGCCGCGGTGCAAACTGGGTAGACCCGGTTTATGGCCACGTAAACGCCACGCCTCATATCGGCAGTCCGTTTATCTCTGTATACGGTACAGACCCGGTCAACAATCCGGACCATGCATGGAAAGTGGTCCGTCAGATTGATCTGCCTGCAGCCGGTTCCCTGTTCATCAAGACACACCCGAACTCACCCTGGGTACTTGTCGACATGACTTTGAGTGCAACCAATGACAAACAGATCTGTGCCATCGCTAAATCAACAGGCGCACTTGACCGATGCTTCGATGTAGCCACTGCTGGCAAGGCTGTACATATGGAATTTAATAAAGACGGCAGCGAAGTCTGGATATCCGATTGGGCAGGTGAAGGCGGCGGACAGGTTATCCTCGACGGCACCACACTGAACGTGATAAAGGAAATTACATTACCGGCGACAACCGGTAAGTTCAATGTGACCAACACGGCTGATGATGTTTACTAGGTCTTAGAGATAACGAGAACTTAACCGGGCGCACCTCTTACACGAAGTGCGCCCGTTTTTTTGAAGCATTACAGAAAGATAATACAGTGAGCGAATGATAATCCTCTATCACTGTCCCTTTTCTGTTTTCTTGTCTTTAAGCTTTCTTTTGACAGCAGGACTATTCTTCTCATCGACAGAAAAGGCAAAACGACCATAGAGGACACAGCCTTTCATGCCGGGATCGCAGGGCAGATCTTTCACTTTTGAACACAGCCCCTTTATCTCGCGCGGGCAGCCCCATGAGCCAGACATATCGAAACCTTTATGGTGGAAGAATGTTAATACAGGACGATTTAAGCAGAAACAATACAGATTGATCATGATCTGTATCATCAGAAGATATTCAGCAGCATGCTAAATTCCCAACCAGAAATCACACGGTACTATTCCTCTAAAGGTCTTGCAAAATATTTCCGGGGTAATCATGTCCACAATATCGATGTCCATACTTCTATTTATAGTACTGGCTCTTGTATACACCTACTGGAACCTGGTCAGGAGCCTGGCAAGCGACCTTCAATTGCACTGGTTGCCGCTATCATTGATTATTGTTTTATTTCTGGGGTTAGGCAGCGGGCTGGTATTTATCATTTCTAATCTATTCATCGCAGGCACTATCAACGCAGGCACTCTACTAGGCATGCTTTTTGGCATCACCCTGATACTCGGCACGATCAGGACCTTCACGCGCTAAAGCTTTACCGTTTAAAAGCTTCGCGCGCAAAGATAAAAGATTAATTAGAACGTGTACTGCGCACCCAGCGTAAATACCAGGTCGGTCTCCAGCTGTGGGCCATCCAGTTTCTGATAGACAGGCGCACCCACCTCTGCGGCAAGGCGCAAACTGTTTAAAACTTGCGGCACATAATTAACGCCAACCAATGCATCAACACGGGTGCCGCCGCGAAGGTTCGGATCTGCCGTTGGCACCATACTCGGCATCAGCATCAACTTGTTATCGCTGCCATCAATATTGTCCCAGTCCAGTGCTTTCACACGAAAAGAAAGGCTGGTTGATTTAGCTACCTGTTTAGCTGCCCATACTGACGCATCCAGCTTGTCACCTAATGTGTAACCATTATCATTGCTGCCGGTCCTGAATGTGTATAGACCTTGCGCTCCCCACGACCAGCTTTCGTAGGTCTGTACATACGTCAGGCCGGGTGTGAAGTCCCAGGTACCGGAACCGAGTTGCATCGGGTAAGGCAGGTGCACATCATTGGGACCAGTCGTGTTATCTCTTTCATCGATCGAACCGGTCGGTGCATTCACTGCAAAGTTAAACAGGAAATCAGAACCGGGTTTAGCGAACAGTCCGTAGGTCACCGCCAGTTTCACGTCACCGATACCTTTGGACTCGGTGGTGAAGTTCGCACCATTCATATTTACCAGGTGGTCCATCGAAACCGAAAGATATGGCACCATCAACATCAAAGTGAATTTGTCAGAGGGTGCATACATCGCGCCAAACATGTGCATCTGCATGTCCATCGACAATGGGCTGACCATATAACCGGAAAGCGGGGCGCTTACGCTGTCAGTGCCAGTACGGTTTCCATCCATCGTCATCGACATGAAACGAACGCTGAGCATTATTTCATCTTCTCGCATCAGGTGGTCACCCATGATGCCTATAGGTGCATGACTATCAGGACGGGTGTGGTCATGACCAGAATGGCCTGCATGGCCTTCGTGGTCTGCCGCATGTACAAAATGTATCGATGATAAAAACATCGCAATCAGCAATGCCAGTGTATTCTTTTGCAAGGAGTTCATAGTTTAGTTCTTTGTGTTGAGGATTAAAATTAATGATAGTTGGTAAGAAAATCATTCCCGGTCGGCAATGACTAATACAGTTATCATGCCAACTATATAATTGATAAAAATCAAATATTTAGATTTTTATCAATAGACAGGGTTGTGTCATATGACACAGTTTGTAGAAACAATTTACAGAATTAACGCACTATCAGGCGGCTGTTGATAATACTCAAACTATCGTTGTTGAGCCTTAGCGGACTTTGAAAGCTTTAAAAAAACTAGCTCTCGCAGAGCACACAAAGTAAAACATAATTGGGAGAATATCGTCATGCCGGCGAAGGCCGGTATCCATGCTTAAAGTACGTACCAGGCTAATAGATGGATACCGGCCTTCGCCGGCATGACAACAATCTATTGCTTGTTCTTTCTATTGCGTGTTCTTTTTCTGCGAGAGATATTCACCGATGTCTACCCCTGGCCGAAAATGCCCTTTCAGTTTATTTCAGCCAGCACCTGCTCTAGCATATTGATTGCCTGACCGTGGTAGCCGCCGCCGAACAAATTTAGATGATTGATGATGTGATAGATGTTAT
>DAOVJH010000297.1 GCA_030673345.1 Pseudomonadota bacterium | reverse complement strand
AATGACAAAAATGGCGTCAGATATAGTATTTATAGAAGATTTACGGATCGATACCATTATCGGTATCTACGACTGGGAGCGTGAGGTTAAACAGACCATCGCACTGGATATAGAGATGGCGTCTGACAATACTAAACCGGCTGCCACTGAAAATATTGATGATGCACTCAATTATAAGGCGGTCGCCAAGCGTCTGATCGAATTTACTGAGGCAAGCCAGTTTCAACTGGTGGAGACCCTGGCGGAACGTCTGGCAGAAATTATCATGAATGAATTTAGCGTGCCCTGGTGCCGTTTAAAGCTCAGAAAGCTGGGTGCGGTGACGGGGTCACGTTCAGTCGGTGTGATCATCGAGCGCGGCAGTCAGAGCTGACGGATAACCTGAAAATGGCGACTATCTATATCAGCCTTGGCAGTAATATCAACCGTGAGGAAAATACCCGTGCGGGGATCGAAGCTTTAAAAAAAGCATTTGGCGAGCTGATCCTGTCCTCGGTTTATGAAAGTGAGGCTGTGGGGTTCGATGGGGATGCTTTTTTTAACATGGTGATCGCTTGTGAGGCGGATCTACCGGTGCATGATACCAATCAGGTCTTGCGTGATATCGAAGATGCTAATGGCCGTGACCGTAGCGGCCCTAAATTTTCATCGCGAACACTGGATCTGGACCTGTTGCTGTATGACGACCTTGTTATAGATGAAAAAGGTCTGAAACTGCCGCGTGGCGAGATTCTTAAAAATGCTTTCGTGCTATGGCCACTGGCTGAGATTGCGCCAGAGTTAAAACACCCTGAAACCGGTACAGGCTATGCAGAATTGTGGAAAGCGTTTGATAAGAACAAAGAAAGCCTAAAACCTGTCGAGTTTTTGTTTTAGTGCTTCTTTTTTCAAAGAACCGCATCGCGGAACAAGATTCCGCTCCTGCTAAGAACGTGCATTGTAGGAGCGGAATCTTGTTCCGCGATGGCGGTGACCTGATTTTCCAGAGCAGCCAGATAACATGAACCTTGATTCGATCCCATGTGATTTTTTTGTCGATATATCCGGTACCGATTGTGCGGTGCCTTTTTCAAAATTGAATGATGCGCTCGAAGTGCTGCAGCCGGGACAGACATTGATGGCAGTGTCAGGGAAGCAGGCTCTATTAAGTGATATTCCGGCATTCTGCCGGCAACGGAATCTACAGCTGATCGATCAGGGCGAGATGGATGATATGTTCTATTTTTTGATCAGCTTGCAGGGGCATTAATTTAGCCGGTATCGGCTTGCTCATGAGTCCATCTTACTGCTGAGAAATTCGATCATACGTTTTACTTTCTGCGGTACAAATTTGCGCTCGGGGTAGACCGCATTGATATCGTAAGCGGTTGGGCGGTATTCGGGCAGGATGACTTTTAAGCGTCCGTCTTTGATCTGCTCGCGTATATACCATTCACATAAGACCGAGATTCCCAGCCCTTCCACAGTGGCGTCGCAGATAGCATCAGGGCTGCTTGCCCTGAAGCGGCCGCTAACACGAACGGATTCATCGCCTTCCTGTGCGCTGTTGAAATACCATAGGTCTGGCGTTTTCTGTAGAGAGTAGAACAGGCAGTCATGTTTTATCAGGTCAGCCGGTTTTTTTGGGCGCCCGTGTTTGACCAGGTATTCCGGGCTGGCGACCACTACTCGCTGGCTGGTGCCCATCTTTCTGGCGATCAACGTGGAGTCTGCCAACGGGCCGATACGAATGGCAAGGTCGATTCCTTCTTTCACAAGATCGACATAATCATCGCCAAATAGCAGGTCGATGCTGATATCGGGGTAGGTGCTGAAAAATTCGTCGAGATAAGGAAGTATGCCGGTACGGCCAAATGCTGCGCTTGTCGAAATGCGTAAAGTACCCGTCGGTTTTATCTTGCCTTTACCGACACTGGCTTCGGCTTCCTGAAAGTCATTGAGGATGCGGATGCAGTGGTGGTAATACTCTTTGCCAGCCTCGGTCAGCTTTAGTGAGCGGGTGCTGCGATTGAGTAATTTAGTTCCCAGACGTTCTTCAAGCGCAGCGATATGCTTGCTTACAGTGGACTGTGACATATTGGTTTCGCGCGCCACAGCAGAAAAGTTTTTTGCTTCAACGACACGGCGAAATACCGCCATACTGTTCATTACATCCATACTTATTCCTGTGTTGATGCCTGTTAGACAGGTGTTTCAGGATATCTGATAGTAACCTATTCCATATTGGAATGAGTAATATTCCAGATTACATGGTTATTTATCATATAAGACTAGTCTAATGTGCATGTAAAGGAAACAAAAATTAAGCAGATTCTTAAGCCTTTTAACAGAGGAGAAAGCACATGAACAAGTTAGCGACAGCGAATGAACTTCAAGCAAAGAAAGACTCAGGTATAACACTGAACGCCCAGTTGCAGGCAGGGGAGGCGGATGACTGGTTCGAGCAAAAATTTGATGAACATATGGCGAAGTACAAGACCAGTAAAACGCCGTCGATGGCTATCGTGGTTACGAAAGGCAGCCTCGATTGGGCATATCCCCCTTTTATTCTGGCTTCATCAGCGGCCGCTCTGGGTTGGGATGTTCACCTGTTCTTTACTTTTTACGGCTTAAATCTGCTGAAATCAGATCTGGATCTGGAGATAAGCCCGCTGGGTAATCCGGCTATGCCGATGAAGATGCCGTTTGGCCCAGAGTGGTTTAAGAACATTAACTGGAATGTACCCAATGCGGTAAGCAGTAATATTCCAGGGTTTGAAAAAGTAGCAACGGGCCTTATGAAGCGGACAATGGCAAATAAGGGTGTGGCTTCCATCGAAGAACTGCGAGAGCTGAGCCTGGAGGCGGGTGTTAAGATGATTGCCTGCCAGATGACGGTTGATCTTTTTGGTTATGATCTGGATGATTTTGTGCCCGAAGTTGCTGACTGGGTTGGTGCGGCATCTTTCTTGCCAACAGCGCAGGAAGCGGATGTGACACTTTTTATATAGTATGTAATTATCAGGAATGACGGCTACCGGCCAGAAGCGGACACTGGCTTTAAGTCCCTTCTCCCCCTGGGAGAAGGTTAGGATGAGGGTGTTTTCAGCGACGCCCTCACCCCAGCCCTCTCCCAGAGGGAGAGGGGGAATATTGAACACTT
>DAOVJH010000305.1 GCA_030673345.1 Pseudomonadota bacterium | reverse complement strand
CCATTATACGGGCAGTGTCTAGCCAGTCAGTTTGCAGAAGTATTTCAGAATTTTAAAGATGTATCAGATGAGGAAATATTCATCGTGGAGTTTGGTGCCGGCAGTGGTTTGCTGGCCCTTGATATCTTGCTCGAACTGGAGAAGCTGGCGTCGCTGCCGGCAAAGTATATGATTCTGGAGTTGAGTGCTGAACTGCGGCATCGTCAAAAACAGACGATAGAAGAAAGAGCACCGCATCTGTACGGGTCGGTAGAGTGGCTTGATCAGTTGCCGGAAAATCTGCCAAACGCTGTGGTCGTCGCCAATGAAGTACTCGATGCGATGCCGGTAGAATGTTTCAGGGTGACACATGATAACGACAAACAGGTGATCGAGACATTGATGGTGGCCGTAGAAGGTGGTGAACCCGTTTCAAAATATATTATTGCAGATGATGATGCGGGTAAAATGATCAGTTCGATCGAGCATCGAAGCGAGATAGCATTTGCTGATGATTACTGTTCTGAATACAATCCAGCAATTAAAGGTTGGCTGGCTGCGCTGGAGAAAAATATAGATCGTGCTGTCATCTTTCTTATCGATTATGGCTATAATGAATCGGAGCATTATCATCCGGACAGGACGACGGGTACCTTGATGTGTTATTACCAGCACAAAGCCCATGATGATTTTTTCTGGTGGCCCGGTTTGCAGGATATCACTGCCTTCGTCAATTTTACTGATGTCGCCTATAGTGCGGTCGGGTTGGAACTTGAGGTCTCAGGATTTACTACGCAGGCGGCTTTTTTGTTGGCAAATGGATTGTCTGAACTGCATGCCTCTCAGGTTACAGACGATGTTCAACAGCAGATCAAGCTGTCGCAACAGATTAAGACATTGACGCTGCCATCAGAGATGGGGGATCGGTTTAAGGTGATGGCGTTAACAAAAAACTATGATGAGCCGATAAATGGTTTTTCGATGTTAGATTTAAGAAATCGACTTTAATTAGTTCTCTGTAGGAGCGGAATCTTGTTCCGCGATTGAGGCCATTAAATGTAAACTGCTCGCGGAACCCATGTTTATAGCTTGGTCCGCTCCTACATATACTGAAAAAGGTTTTACGTGGATATTTTACAAATTATTGTTTTAGCGCTAGTGCAGGGATTAACTGAATTTCTGCCGATATCGAGTTCTGCACACCTCATACTCGTGCCTATACTTACTGGCTGGGATGATCAGGGGCTTGCGTTTGATGTGGCGGTCCATGTCGGCACTTTATCGGCCGTAGTCATCTATTTTAGAAAAGAGATCAGTCAGATGTTTTTTGCATGGATTGATTCATTAAAAGGCCGACATACTGAAGACAGCAGGTTGGCATGGGGTGTTCTCATCGGCACCATTCCTGTAGGGCTGGTGGGATTACTGCTTAAGGATTACATCAGTGGTAATCTACGCACAGAGCTGGTGATTGCGGCAACGACTATTATCTTTGGTTTATTGCTCTGGTATGCAGACTGGTCAGGCAAAAGAAACCGTGATGAGCATTCCTTATCGATAAAAGATATTATTATCATCGGCTGTGCACAGGCAGTCGCCCTGATTCCGGGAACGTCGCGTTCAGGTATTACTATTACTGCAGGTTTGATGTTAGGTCTGACCGCACCCGCAGCAGCGCGTTTTTCCTTTTTACTATCGATTCCTGTAATCGTACTGGCAGGCGGTGTGGAAACACTGGATTATCTTGAAGTCGCCAGCGTTGGTGATATCAATGATCTGATAATTGGCGCCTTGATCTCAGCTGTCAGTGCTTATACCTGTATCCATTATTTCTTGATGTTGCTAGAAAAAGTCGGTATGACGCCTTTTGTTATTTATAGATTACTGCTAGGTGCAGTATTGTTGTCGTTGTACCTGTGATGTTTGCTAAAGCGGTTCCATATCTGAAATTACGTTTTCTGTGGATAACCATCGGTTATGCGCTGGTTGCATCAGTGGTGTTTCTATCGCTAACAAGTAACCCTGTTGATACCGGCCTGGAGTTCCCTTATCAAGATAAGCTGTTTCATGCTTTGGCTTATTTCACATTGATGGCGTGGTTCGGACAGATCTATCACGATAAGTTTCAGCGTAATATGATTGCGGTGGTATTTGTTTTTATGGGATTTGCGCTTGAATACCTGCAAAGTTTTGATCCTAACCGTTATGCAGAGATCGGTGATATGTTTGCTAATATGACGGGTGTTGCGATTGGTTTTTCGCTCGCGCTAACGAAGGCTAAAAGTATACTGGTTCAGATAGAAAATAAGATTTTCTGATCGAGCATTAAGCGTAAGAAGTTTTTAGTGTTTTGATCGCACTGATACGAGTCTCATTTATCTTTTCCGCAAGCTTCTGATTCTCAAAACCGAGACTGCGTAGTTCATCAACATCGATATCTCTGGCGGCTTTAAAGGCTTCCCTGAAATAATCTCCCTGTGGAAAAACCTTGTTTTCATAGCCGGTACGGCCGCGCGCATCCGCTTCAGAGGCTAATAAAAATTTTTCAAAACGATCCGGTTTTCTAAAAGCGTCAAGCTGCACCAGCGTCTTAACAACCGTTGCCGGTTTAAGTTCGAGTGCACGGTGATAATGCAGGTGAAAGCGTGCCGTGCGTTCAGCAAGATCGCGATACTCGTTAGGGATGCGTAATCGCTGGCAGACTTTTTTCACGATATCAGCACCGCGTGCCTCGTGTCCGATGTGGCGGGGCCATTCCTTTTCGGGTGTGGTGCCTTTTCCCAGGTCGTGCACCAATGCTGCAAAGCGGACATCGCCAGCTTCACTGAGTATGCATGCCTGCTCGAGGACCATTAATGTGTGGATACCTGTGTCGATTTCCGGGTGGTGTTCCTCCGGTTGTGGTACGCCCCATAAACGATCCAGTTCAGGAAGGATGCGTTTGAGTGCGCCGCAGGCTCGTAATGTTTCTATGAAGCTGGTCGGTGTTTTTTCGGTTAGTGCTTTTTGCATCTCCTGCCAGACACGTTCAGGAACCAGTGTATCAACCTCGCCAGCCGATACCAT
>DAOVJH010000465.1 GCA_030673345.1 Pseudomonadota bacterium | reverse complement strand
GTCGGATCAGCAGAACCTTGTTGCGCACGATACATGAATATGGTGACCGGCAGCAGGGTGACGGCAGAGGTGTTCAGTACCAGGAACAATATCTGTGCGTTGCTGGCAGACTCTTTTTCAGGATTTAAGGTCTGCAGGTCCTGCATGGCTTTGAGGCCCATCGGGGTCGCCGCATTATCCAGGCCGAGGATATTGGCAGCGATGTTCATGGTGATGCTGCCGTGAGAAGGGTGGTTTTTTGGAACGTCCGGCATCAACTTCAAGAACAGTGGTTCGAGTACGCGTGAGAGTACCTGGATCATGCCGGCATGCTCAGCGATTTTGAAAAAGCCCAACCACAGTGCGAGTACGCCGATTAAGCCGATAGAGATCTCGACGCTCAGGCCCGCCATTTCAAATGTCGACTGTATCAGTGCCGAGAAGATTTCAGATTGCCCATTGATCAGCCATTGGTAACAGGCGCTGATAAATGAGACAGCAAAAAAAGCAAACCAGATATGAGTGAGCATAATTATTGGCTGGTGATCGGCGTTATCCTGTTGGTATGTGGTTGGCTTGACAGTGCACGGGTTGACAGTGCCCGGCGATAGTCAGAGTATAAACAGAAGCGTGTGATAGTTATACTGTTAATGGTGAATATCACCCATTCAAAATTCTAATCGGAGTTTTTGTTATGTCCGCCTTACATAGAGTGTTAATCCTGTGGGTATGCACCTGGATTTCGGCCTGCAGCCTGAATGATACGAAAGATGAAGGCTCAGCATTTTATGCAGTACCTGTTGGTTCTCTACTGGTCTTAAACCGCGATGTCACTATCGATGGTGACCAGGTCGCTGTCTATGTGCAGAATGGTGAGCTGATGAAGGAGGTAGAAGTCGATAAATATCTTCCCAACTGCAAGTTTGAAGTTTATAAGATTAGTGAGCAGCCGCGGACGGTGTCAGCCGATACCTTTAAAATAATAAAGGTCGAAGATGATATCGAATCGTCCTCGCTGCAAAAGAATGTCCATCTGGCGGCGCTGGGTAATAGATTTGCACTCGGTGTGCTCGACAGGAGTAACGTGTTTAATTATGCAACCTTGATGTACCTGTCTTCGGAACAGCAAAAAGATGTTTACCGCATCACCTGTCAGCACTGGGAAGATGTGCGGGATGACATGCACCTGTCGATATCACAGATGCGTAAAGCGATGGGTGAGGTGTTTACGCTGGAGATTAAAGAAAAAATTGAACCGCAGAGGCGCTGAGGCGCAGAGAACTACTTTATTATTGTTAAATGCGCCACAGGCGCGTTTAACAATAAAGACCTCTGCGCCTCTGCGGTTAAAAGTTTTTAAGTAGTCTTTATTCAGCTAACGCATTAACAACCGCCGTCCAGGTTTTAGCGATGTTATCGTGGTTATAGCCGCCACCGCCCATGGCGAGCAGCTTGCCGCCACAAAATTGTTCTGCGATTTCAGCCAGGCGTTTTGCAGCGTGGGCATGGGCTTTTTCTGAGTATTTCATGTGTGTTATCGGGTCACCTTTTATGCTGTCGGCACCGCATTGAAACAGGATGAATTCTGGTCGATGTTTCTCCAGAAATTTTTCTACCTGCGGCCACATCTTGAAGAACATCTCAT
>DAOVJH010000354.1 GCA_030673345.1 Pseudomonadota bacterium | reverse complement strand
TCTGGTCAGCAACAGCATAAAACCATCGTAGAGATAATCGAGAGTCGAAAAAACGGACTCGAGCTGATCAACCAGCTCTACCTGCACAGCAGTAAAGTGACCGATGTCAATGTACTGCCTGATGAAGTGCGTTATCGCCTGGTCGATTATGCTTTATCGGAAGGCAGTTATTACGAAGCGGCGACGATAATGAAAAGCCTGAAGGAACCGCCGCAGGGAAAAACACTGTTTGACTGGCGTATGCGTAAAGCACGCGTACTGATCCTGCAGGGTGAATATGAACAAAGTGATGCCCTGATACGCCAGACGTTTAAGGAGAAAAAATCGATCACCCGGGCAGAGCTGGATCGATTTATCCAGGTGGTTTTTGATTTTCAAACCGTGCAGCAGCATCAGCAGGCGATCAAATTATTTGACCTGATCTCTTTAGTAAGCCTGGATGAAAATCTGAAACGCGAGATCTATTTCTGGAAAGCAGAGTCTTATTTCTCACTGGAAGAATATGATCGTGCGGCCCTGTTCTACCTGGAATCTGCACGTGCAGTCAGTGGCGGAGTGCATGACCTGTGGGGGCAGTCAGCGCGTTTCAAAGCAGGTAAAGCTCTAATGCTGGCAGAGATATATGTTGATGCTAAAAAAGTTTTTTCTGACCTCTTGACCGTTACTGCTAGTGATTCTCGTAAAGCGGTCATCGACCAGAACCTGCAGAAGATACGTCTGCTGAGCAGTACTGTGAAAAATAGATAACGATGAGGTGTGGCCATGACTATAACGGAACGACAATATGACGTGGTTTTTGATAGCAGCCTGGCTACTATCGGTTTACAGTTTGATGGCTCGAAACTGGTCAGGGTTAAATATTTAACGAAGACCCCTGAGAAAAGGCCGCTGAGCAAAGCAGCTGAATCAGTAAAAAATAAGATACAGAAATACCTGGATTCACAGTCCGTAACAAAACAGATAAAAGTAGATGTAAGACTGGATGTTACGCCATTTCAGGAAAGGGTTCTAAAGCAGTTGCAGAAGATTCCTTATGGCGAAACACGGACGTATGGTGAGATTGCAAAAATACTTAAGACCTCACCGCGTGCGGTTGGAAATGCCTGTCGCCGCAATCCCTTGCCGATAATCATACCCTGTCACCGTGTTACTGCGGCTAACGGTATAGGGGGGTATGATGGTGCCAGATCGGGCAGACTGCTTAACATCAAACATAAACTGCTGGAAAGAGAAGGCGTTTATCTTTAGCAGAAGTTGAAGTGATGCGGATTAATAACCAAAAACCCCTTCAAGCATGTCCGCATAACCGGCATATGTCTCTGGCGTTGTGTCCTCGAAGCCTACAAGGTTTAAATCTTCGAGCATCTTTTTACCCTCAGGTGTGTCGATTGCTTCCAGCAAGGCTTTTTTAACAGCCTGTGCAGTCTCATCCGATACCTTCGGTGAGGAAGATAAAGCCATGTGAGGTACCGGTTCGGTTGAGATGACGGAGTTTAATCCATCAAAACGACCTACCAGCGGGCTTGGGATAATCGCTGCAACAACAGAGCCATCCAGCACTTTGTTGACGGCATCGACTGAGTCACTGGCCTCTATATAGAGAGGTAAACGCAGTGGGTTGGGAAACATTTCATTTAACCTTAGTGCGCCCAACCCCGGTGATGCCATCGATGCTATTCTTTTTGAAACCAGCTCTTCCATCTCGAATACAAAATTTTCTTCATTGGTTACCACGGTGAAGCTCACCGTGTCCGGTATTTTAACCAGTACCTGATAATCTTTACGCTTGATACGGAAATCGGTGAAATGCGCAGCATCCAGGATGAAGTGCAGGTCCTGGCCCTTTTTCATGCGTATCCAGTAAGTCAGAAAGTTTCTGTAGGAAACGATGTTAAATTCATGACCGGTTTTTTTGGAAAGATATTTTGCCAGGGGCTGATAATTATGCTTGATCTGTTTTTGTGGCAGAACCGGCTGTACCGCTATGTTGTATTTTTCAGCTAATACATTTGTTGACAGTGCCGATAAAAGCAGTAAAGAGGCGATGTGAACTATTAATTTTTTCAAAGCAGAGTCTCCCGTAATTTAATCGGTACATCCCTGAATTATCTTAAATTGCATCCCTTTTGATGATATTTGAGCGCAAGACAGTTGGTCGGCCGAGCTGGATTAGGTGCATTTGAGTGGTTCTAGATTGGGCGCAATTGAATAGTTCTGAAGAGAGAATTTATTTTTATAATGTTTCTCGAACTATGGCTTGATAATAGCAATTTCATTCCCATATTCAACAAAACCTTAAAAATATTATTGAATTTCTACTTTTGGAGTAAAAAATGAGCGTTGAAGCGAGTAAAGAAACCCTCGAATTTCAAACTGAAGCCCGTCAGATCCTGCATCTGATGACCCATTCACTGTATTCAAACAAAGAGATCTTCCTGCGGGAACTTGTTTCCAATGCTTCTGATGCATGCGACAAGCTGCGTTTTGAGGCTTTGGCTGACGATAGTCTGTACGATGGTGATTCCGAACTATCGATCCACGTTGATTTTGATGAAGAAGCTAAGACCATCACCATCACTGATAACGGCATCGGTATGTCACGTCAGGAAGTGATCGATAATGTCGG
>DAOVJH010000175.1 GCA_030673345.1 Pseudomonadota bacterium | reverse complement strand
CTCCATCGGCACCAATGATCTTATCCAGTACACCCTGGCGATAGACCGGATCGATGATGAGGTAAACTACCTGTTCAACCCGCTGCACCCGGCCGTATTAAAACTGATCCAGATGACTCTGGAAGCTGGAAAAAAAGCTGGCATCCCTGTCTCTATGTGCGGAGAGATGGCCAGTGACACCCTGTATACCCGACTGTTGCTCGGCATGGGGTTGGAGTATTTCAGCGTGCAGGCGAATGCCCTGCTAGAGATCAAACATATCATCGTTAATAGTACGTTTAAGAATTTGCAGGTCGAGGTTGAGGGCATTATGAAGATCTATGATGAAGAAGAGATCAAGTCGCGGGTTCAGCAGCTGGTTAATCTATTATAATTTCTCCTCTTCTTGCGTTAACTTTCTCTTACATAATATTTACAATTTACTTTTTATTAGGCATTGCCGCTCCAGCATCGTCAGTTTTTGATTGCCCCCTTGTAGGAGCGGATTTTATTCATTCCGCGATCTTTTGTTTTTTGTGTTTCGCCTTTACAGTTATCGTACCTTCGGTAAGTCTTCGTGTCGGTTCTGTTGTGTAGTATTTACGGTTGATGTTTAGTTATTATTCAACCTGTCCCTGACTCAGTCAGTTTCAGTTAAACCTAATACAAGATCGCGGAATAAAGTTCCGCTCCTACAGGCGTGAGAACAGCAAGACCCGGCTATACAACAAAGCCATGCACAAGCAACTCAGCAAAAAACCACCCAGCAAGCCTAAATACAAACTACACTCATGTTAGACTCAAAAAAATAATAACACTACCGCCCTGAATAGTAAGTAAAGACCCGCATCATGGACCAAGATCGTTCACAAAAAACCGAAGATCAAATCCTTGCATTATCCGATGCACTGGAAACGGGTACCATGCAACACGCCCGCGGTATGCTGAACGAGCTAAGCCCGGCAGAGATTGCTCACCTGCTCGAATCTCTGCCGCACACCGAACGCAACATCATCTGGGAACTGGTCGATTCAGAAAAAGAAGGTGAGGTTCTCATCCAGATAGGTGAAGAACTACGTGCAACCTTGATCCGCGATATGTCATTGCAGGAACTGGTCAGCGCCACTGAAGGCATGGATGTGGACGACCTGGCTGACTTCATACAGTCTCTACCGGGCCGCGTTACCACCCAGGTCTTAACCTCTTTAGATACACAGCACCGCGAACGGCTGGAAGCCGTCCTGTCCTATCCGGAAGACAGCGCTGGCGGTCTGATGAACACCGACACCATCACTGTGCGCAGTGAAGTGACGCTGGATGTAGTGCTGCGCTACCTGCGCATACTAGACAAGCTGCCGGACAATACCGACAGCTTGTTTGTCACTACACGTGAAAATATTTTTGTCGGCTCACTGCCATTATCTGAGATTCTTACTAACGACCCTGAACTGACCGTATCGGACGTCATGAATCGCGATATAGAAGTCATCAAGGCGAGCACGGAAGATGATGAAGTCGCCAAGATATTCGAAACCCACGATCTGTTCTCTGCGCCCGTAGTCGATGAAAACATGCGCCTGCTCGGACGTATCACTGTCGATGACGTGGTCGATGTCATCCGCGAAGAAGCTGAACACTCCGTCCTGGGTATGGCCGGCCTGACCGAAGAAGAAGATCTATTCGCACCAGCCATTCCCAGTGCAAGACGACGCGCGATCTGGCTCGGTTTCAACCTGATCACAGCATTCATGGCCTCATGGGTGGTGTCCAATTTTGAAGGTACGCTTGAAAAAATAGTTACCATCGCGGTATTGATGAACGTCGTTGCCAGCATGGGCGGTATCGCCGGTTCACAGACACTGACGCTGGTAATCCGTGGCCTGGCACTGGGCCAGGTAAGCCGGAGCAACCGCAGCTGGCTGATCAACAAAGAGATCATCGTCGGCCTGCTCAACGGCGTCCTCTGGGCACTGGTAATCGCTGCTATCGCCACCTTCTGGTTTGATGACATCAACATCGGTTATGTGATCGCTGCAGCAACCATCATCAACCTGTTCGTCGCCGCTTTTTCCGGGGTGACAATACCGCTCATCATGAACAAACTAAACATCGATCCCGCCATCGCCGGCAATGTCGTATTGACCACGATTACCGACATCGTCGGTCTTTTCGCATTTCTTGGTCTGGCAACATTCTTTTTACTGTAGAAAATCGGCCGCGTGAGCACCACAAATCAGGATTTTCCTGTGGATTCATCTAAAGTTATATAATGAAAAAAGTTATCATCGGCATCCTGATCTACCTCATCACGCTCACCCCCGTCGCCTGCAAAGTAAAAACGAATGTAACAGCGCAGGATCTCAATATGACGAATCTCAAAGACGCCGACGACAGAAAAAAACGCTTTTTTGATTTCATGCGCCCGCTCATCAATGATGAGAACACCAAAATCCTCTCACTCAGAAAAGCACTGCTGGCAGCAAAGAAAAACAACAACAGGAGAGACTTCGTTAGCCGGACCGCCAACAGCTACAGCGTGGACTGGCAAGCCGGCAAGGAAGACTGGGACAGACTTCTGGAGCGCGTCGATACGGTCGCATTAGAGCTGGCACTGGCACAGAGTGCCATCGAATCAGCGTGGGGACAATCTCGCTTTGCCATACAGGGCAATAACTTTTTTGGACAATGGTGTTACCGGAAAGGCTGCGGCATCGTGCCTGAAAGCCGTGATAAAGGCACGACACACGAAGTCGCCCGCTTCACCAGCGTAAACAAATCGGTTCGCAGCTATCTCAAAACGATCAACACTGGCCGCGTGTATGCATCGTTAAGGAAAGCGCGTAAGAAAGACCGGGCGGCCGGCAGACAGCCCAACGCTATAGCACAGGCTGGCGGCCTGGTTAAATACTCTCAGCGCCGCGAAAAATATGTAAGAGAAATACGCTCGATGATACGGGTGAATAAAAAATTAATGCTGGGCCAAGGAACACAAAGTAACCCTGTCATAAAAAAAGCAGCTTTCAGGCTGCCTTCTTTAGTACCGGGCTGAGACTCCAGCTTTAAACTCTTCGGCTCGCCTGCATCTTTAAACGTAAGGCATTGAGCTTGATAAAACCGTCAGCATCCTTGTGGTCATAAGCGCCATCATCTTCTTCGAAGGTCGCTATATCCTCGTCAAACAATGAGTCATCTGACTTGCGTCCAACAACATCGACATTCCCTTTATATAATTTAACGCGTACCACACCATTAACAAATTCCTGCGATTCGTCGATCATCTTTTGCAGCATCTCACGCTCGGCGCTCCACCAGTAACCGTTGTAGATCATTTTTGCATATCGTGGCATCAGCTCATCTTTGAGATGCGCCACTTCACGGTCAAGCGTCAGTGACTCCATACCACGGTGTGCACGTAACATGATGGTACCGCCCGGTGTTTCATAACAGCCGCGCGACTTCATACCGATGTAGCGGTTTTCGACGATATCGAGACGACCGATACCATTTTCACCACCGACGCGGTTCAGCTCCGTCAACACCTGTGCTGGCGTCATAGCCTTGCCGTCGATTGCGACGATGTCGCCTTTCTCATAAGTCAGTTCTAAATAGGTCGCTTTATCCGGTGCCTGCTCAGGCGACACCGTCCAGCGCCACATATCATCCTCGGCTTCATTCCATGGGTCTTCCAGAATACCGCCTTCATAAGAGATATGCAGCAGGTTGGCATCCATCGAATACGGCGATTTTTTGCCTTTGTTAAAATCAACTTCGATGCCGTGTTCTGCCGCATAAGCCATCAATTTTTCACGTGACAGCAAATCCCATTCGCGCCATGGTGCAATCACATGCACGCCCGGCTTAAGCGCGTATGCACCTAACTCAAAACGGATCTGATCATTGCCCTTGCCCGTTGCCCCGTGAGATATCGCATCTGCGCCGGTTTCATTTGCTATTTCCACCATGCGTTTTGCGATCAACGGACGTGCGATAGAAGTACCTAACAGGTACTCACCTTCATAAACCGCATTGGCACGAAACATCGGAAACACATAATCACGAACAAACTCTTCTTCCAGGTTTTCGATATAGATTTCTTTGACGCCCAGCGCTTCTGCTTTACCGCGGACCGGATCAACTTCTTCACCCTGGCCGATATCGGCTGTGAAGGTAACCACTTCACATTGATATTCATCCTGTAGCCACTTCAAAATAACAGAAGTATCAAGACCGCCAGAATAGGCAAGTACGGCTTTTTTAATGGTTGGCTTTGCAGACATGATGAATTTCCAGTTTTGTATTCTTAAAATGAGGTGGCGATTATACTTAAAAAACTAAGCAACTTAAAAAAAGATTTAACCACAGAGACACTGAGTGCACAGAGTTTGTTCGTTAATAGAGATCTTTCGGCTCTCAATTAACCATAATATAAAGTTTTCTCCGTGTCCTCTGTGCCTCTGTGGTTAACGTTTTTGATTTACAGCTAGCCATCGCGACTATATTAAATTCGACTAAAGTAGCATTAACTTCTATAATTACGCCCCTAACTCGCAGGGAAATCCCTATATTGTTCCGCGAGTTATT
>DAOVJH010000480.1 GCA_030673345.1 Pseudomonadota bacterium | reverse complement strand
GGCGCTGAAGGCCGGCCCCGCCCGAATGCCATCATCGATACTGATAGTGATGCCATCTATGACTTCAGTGATGGAAAAGACCACATCGATGTTGCTGCACGTTATTCACACTATATCGACGACTGGGAATTTGGTCTAACATTTTTCAGCGGTACCGGTCGCGACCCGACCGACTTCCGTCTTTCTGGATTCAGCGCTTCCGGTGAAGCCATCGTAATTCCTGTGTACTCACTGATCAATCAGATCGGTTTAGACGGACAGGCATTTTTTGGTGACTGGACATGGAAACTGGAAGCTGCCAGCACAGAAGTACGAAGTGGCATTAAAACAGGCATTAACAGCTTTAAAACTGTCGGTGGCTTTGAATACACGTGGGTCGGTGTGGCTGACTCAGCTATCGACCTTGGGTTTGTCGTGGAATACCACTACAGCGATGAACGTATTAGCACCACGTTATTTGACAATGACCTTGCTACCGCCGTACGTTTTGTTCTAAACGACACGCAGTCTACCGAAGTGCTGGCGGGTTTCACTACCGATGCAGACACACAGACTATCGGAAGTTTTATCGAAGCATCGCGGCGTTTAGGTGAAAGCTGGACGATAGACGCCCAGCTTAGAACTTTTCACGGTGCTAAGGAAAACCGGCCGCTGTATAGTTTCAGGTTTGATGATTTTGCCCAGCTTGATTTGAATTATCATTTTTAAAAAGGTTATTCTTTTATAAATTATGCCTGTCATCTCGACCAGCGGGAGAGATCTTGAACGGTCGTGTATAAGATCTCTCCCGCTGGTCGAGATGACAGGTCAAGTTAACCGATCATCGCCAACTGCTTAATCCGCTCGATATCATCCCTCACCTTCGCTGCTTCTTCAAACTCCAGATCGCGTGAATGTTGATACATCTTGTTTTCAAGCTGCTCTAATGCTTTACTAAACTGCTTCGGTGTCATCGACTGGTACATCGCTTTTTCTTCTGCAACTTTTTGTAACTCGACCGTTTTTCTTGAATGTTTATCGCCATACCCTGCTTCTAATACATCACGTACACCTTTAATAATCCCTTTTGGTGTTATACCGTGTTTTTTATTGTACGCAATCTGTATCTCACGACGTGCTTCTGTGATATCAATCGCTTTCTGCATGGAACCGGTTATCCTGTCTGCATACAGGATTGCTTTACCGTTCACATTACGCGCTGCGCGGCCGATACTCTGAATCATCGAACGCTCTGAACGCAGAAAACCTTCTTTATCAGCATCGAGTATGGCGATCAACGAAACCTCTGGCATATCCAGTCCTTCACGCAAAAGGTTGATACCGACCAGCACATCAAATTCACCGAGCCGTAGATCACGAATGATTTCCACACGCTCAACCGTATCGATGTCTGAATGCAGATAACGCACACGCACATCGTGTTCACTTAGATAATCAGTTAAGTCTTCAGACATGCGTTTGGTTAGAGT
>DAOVJH010000084.1 GCA_030673345.1 Pseudomonadota bacterium | reverse complement strand
CGAAGAAGGGCGCCGCATCCGGCAGGCTTTCGTCGCCCCCAAAGGTTATAAGATGCTGGCAGCGGATTATTCACAGGTCGAGCTGCGCATCATGGCGCATCTGTCAGAAGATGAAAACTTGCTCAAAGCGTTTTCCGATGGCATCGACGTGCACCGTGCGACCGCCGCTGAAGTTTTTGGGGTGGCACTGGATGATGTCGAGTCAGAGCAGCGCCGTGCGGCTAAAGCCATCAACTTTGGGCTGATCTACGGCATGTCGGCTTTTGGCCTGGCAAAACAGCTTAATATTGGCCGCTACGAGGCACAGGATTACATCGACGTCTATTTCGCACGTTATCCGGGCGTCAAGGCATACATGGATGCAACGCGTGAACAGGCGCACGACAGGGGGTACGTCGAAACCGTATTTGGCCGCCGCCTGTACCTGCCCGAGATCAATTCGCGCAACGGCCAGCGCCGTCAGTATGCGGAACGCACCGCTATTAACGCACCGATGCAGGGCACTGCTGCTGACATCATCAAACGTGCGATGATCTCGGTTGATGCAGCATTAGAACAGAGCAAGATCGATGCAAAAGTCGTGATGCAGGTCCATGATGAACTCGTGGTCGAAGTGCTGGAAAAAGATGTTGAAGCACTGGCTGATCTGTTAAGAATGGAGATGGAGCAGGCAGCTGATTTGAAAGTGCCGTTAATCGTCGATATCGGTATCGGTGATAACTGGGATGAGGCGCATTAATCCGGTGTCGGAGGATGGCTGTTATCGGCCAGAAGTGGACTTTTAATCAAGATCAAAAGCTTTTCACCGCAGAGGCGCGGAGACGCAGAGAAAAACAATTATAAGTTTGTACGGACGCTAATTAAAATCATAAGCCGAACATAGTACCGTCATGCCGGCATGTCTTTAGCCGGTATCCATCATATGTATTGGTATCAATTCTGATAATTTGTGCACACCTGAAATATGGATACTGGCCTTCGCCAGTATGACGACAAATAAAGTTTCTCTGCGTCTCCGCGCCTCTGCGGTTCAAGCTTTTAAAGTTTTAAAGGTCAGCTAAGGCTCAATTACAGACACCAGGGCGAATGATCAAATAATCTATTTGGCGCGTTTTTCCTGTGATTTTGTCAGGTTTTTAGGTGATTTTTGTAAATTATATCGACAATTAAAGGCTTAGCTGAACTTGCTGTTTTTTTAAATCAGCCTATGGTTGTAACTACATGTTTTAAATAATATTAACTTGTAAGTCATTAAAAATAAAGTAACCGTTCGTCGGTTTCTGTCCAGCTTTTTAAGCCTTTTGTCCACATAGTTTTGACATATCCTCTGTATAGTCTTTAATCATATATAAAGAAGCAGCAATCTATTTCTAAAATTTTTTTGGTGACCGTTTGAAGTGCTTTTGTGAATACGCTGTAGCCCGGCGTAGGCCCGCTCTCTCCCTTTTGCGGGCCACCCGGAACCGGCATCCCCAATCCGGTTCCACCTTTGTTGCCCGGCCTTTTGGCCGGGTTTTTTTTGTGATGTAAAAAAGATGAAAAGCTTTTTAACCACAGAGGCACAGAGAGCACTGAGTAAAACTTTTAATTGTTTTTGCGCCGTAGGCGCACAACAATAAACCCCTCTGTGCCTCTGTGGTTAACTTTGTTTTGCTTCAATCTGTCAGTTTTAGCCAGCTGTTGAGTTTGGCTACCAGCTCATCAAGCCCGGTTTTTTTCAGCGCAGAAAAGGTTTGCACGGTGGCGTTGATGTCTGCCTCTTTCAGCAATTTTCGGGTTTTCAGCAGGCTGTTTTGCTGTGCGCCGCGTTTGATCTTATCTGCTTTGGTCAATAACACGTGTGCAGGCAGCTGGTAATGGTCGCACCATTCCAGCATCTGCCAGTCATAATCGTTTAGCGGGTGACGGATATCCATGATTATCACCAGGCCGTTAAGTGCCTGCTGGTCACTCAGATATTGCGTCATCAGCTTCTGCCATTCATTTTTCATCGCGACCGGTACTTTGGCGAAGCCGTATCCGGGCAGGTCAACAAGGCGGTGATCTTCATCCAGTTCAAAAAAGTTGACCAGGCGGGTGCGGCCGGGTGTTTTACTGGTGCGGGCAAGGCCTTTGTTGTCACATAAGGTATTGATAGCGCTGGATTTTCCGGCGTTGGAGCGGCCGGCGAAGGCGACTTCACTGCCATTTTGCGGAAATTGTTTTGCTTTACCGGCACTGATAAGAAAATGCGCCTGGCGATAGTAGCGGTTACTGACCGCTTCGTTTGTTGTTTTTTTGCCTGGAGGGTTGCTCATAGGCGGCATTATGCGCTATCACCTTTCATTAGTGAACTGCTGTTCATGGCATGTCGCCCGCTTTTGCTGTTTTTATGGTGCCATGATTGATATTGATGGAATTGTGCTGTTGGTGTAGAATTCCGCAACTTTTTTGCCCTTGTTCAGGGTTTGTATGTTTGGAGTTCAAACAATGAAAAAATTATTTTTAGCGGGTCTGATGTTTCTTTTCGCAACTTCTGGCTCAGCTTTAGCCGGTAATGCCGAGGCGGGTAAGACTAAATCTGCAGCTTGTGGCGGGTGTCATGGTGCTGATGGTAATAGCCCGGTGCCGACTTTTCCAAAACTTGCTGGTCAAAATGAGGCTTATATCGTAAAACAGGTTAAAGACTTTAAAGCCAACGACACGCGTAAGAATGAGATCATGTTTGGTATGGTTGCAGCGCTATCTGATGAAGATGCGGCTGACATCGGTGCTTATTTTCAGGCGCAGAGCCTGAAAGACGCAGCGGTATTTGATGCGGCTAAAATAGCGGCGGGTCGTGATCTATACAAAGGTGGCGACTTGCAGAAAGGTATTCCTGCCTGTCAGGCATGCCATGGTCCTAAAGGCTCTGGTACAGCCGGTATCGGTTACCCGCAACTGGGTGGACAATATGTTGGCTACACGCTGGCTCAGCTTAAAGCGTTTAAAGACGGCACCCGTAAGAACGACGACAAGAAGTTAATGCGTTCAATCGTTGAAAAAATGTCTGATGAAGACATGGCCGCGGTTGCAAATTACATAGCCAGTCTTAAATAAAGCACTGCTTTAAATAAGCCATGGTTAAAGAGAGAGGGTGGCTTAGGCCATCCTTTTTTGTCTATAGAGCGCTGTATACTGAACCCCATGTCTACTGAAATTATGTTTGAAGCCCAGTCATTACAATGTGTTCGTGATGATCGTTTATTGTTTAACGATTTAAGCTTCGCTGTGGCTGAGGCTGAAGTTTTACAGATCGAAGGACCGAATGGCAGCGGTAAAACCAGTCTGCTGAGAATTATCTGCGGCTTGCGCCAGGCTGATGCTGGTCAGGTGTTGTGGCATGGTGAATCGATAGCGTCCAACCGGGAAGACTATTACGCCAATATGGTTTATATCGGCCACCTGCCCTGTATCAAGGGTGATCTAACAGTTTTAGAAAACGTACGTTCACTGCTTGATACCCGTTCACTTACATTAAGTAATGCTGAGATAGAGGTGGCACTGGCTAAAGTGGGTCTTGCTACTTATGACGACGTGCCAGGTAAAGCGCTGTCATCGGGCCAGCGCCGCAGAATCCTGCTGGCATTTATTGAGCTGTCACAGGCAAAGATGTGGATACTGGATGAGCCGCTAACAGCGCTGGATGTGCAGGGTGTCGCACTCATGGAATCGATGATACTCGAGCACCGTGAAGCGGGTGGAAGTGTTGTTTTTACTACGCACCATGGTATGCAGCTGGATTGCGAGATGTCATCGGTTCGGCTTGGCGGCAAACCTGGCAACCAGGCGGCGGAGGAATAGATGCTAAAAGCTTATTACCATTTATTGCTTCGTGATCTGCGACTGGCGTTGCGTAATCGCCATGAGCTGGCTAACCCGCTGATATTTTTTGTCCTGGTAGTAACGCTGTTTCCACTGGCGGTGACGCCGACACCGGATGCTTTGCGTGCTATGGCACCGGGCGTAATATGGGTATCCGCATTACTGGCCGTGTTATTGTCGCTGGACAGATTATTCAAGCAGGATTATGACGATGGTTCGCTGGATCAGCTGATGCTGAGCCCTAACCCGTTGATGATACTGGTGCTGGCGAAGGTCTCTGCGCACTGGTTATTAACGGGTCTGCCGCTGGTGATCATCGCGCCACTGCTAGGATTGTTTATGAGCCTGCCGACAGAAGCGGTGAGTGTGTTGATCTATAGCCTGTTACTGGGCACACCGGTATTGAGCCTGGTGGGTGCGATCGGCGTTTCTTTGACAGTGGCAGTGAACCGGGGCGGTGTTTTATTGTCTCTAATAATTCTGCCGTTATACATACCGATCCTGATATTTGGAGCAAATGCGGTTGATGTGGCATCAGACGGCTTACCTGTTACAGGTCAATTGCTGTTTCTGGGCGCTGTGCTAGCATTGGCGCTTTCGCTGGCACCATTGGCAACCTCAGTCGCATTGCGTATTACAGCTGCTAGATAGAGCGGCACGAAAGAAGTATTAAATTAATGATTAAAGCTATTTGGAACTGGATACAACGATTTTCATCACCTAAGTATTTTTACAGCATGTCTGCGCCGTTAGTTACCTGGTTTTCTATCGCTGCTTTGCTGACAGGTCTCTATGGTCTGTATCTTGGACTGTTCGTTGCACCAACGGACTACCAGCAGGGCGAAAGTTATCGCATCATCTTCATCCATGTGCCGGCAGCGTGGATGTCTTTGTTTATCTATATGGTGATGGCTATCTCTTCAGGTATCGGTATTATCTGGCAGATTCGGCTGGCTGATATGGTGGCAGCCGCCAGTGCGCCTATCGGTGCTTCTTTTACTTTTTTAGCACTGGTTACCGGTGCGCTCTGGGGTAAACCGATGTGGGGCGCTTACTGGGTGTGGGATGCGCGTTTAACGTCAGAGTTGATTTTGCTGTTTTTATATTTCGGTTATATGGCGCTGCAATCAGCTATCGAAGACCAGCGCAGTGCCGATAAAGCCAGTGGTCTGCTGGCTATCGTCGGCGTGGTTAATATTCCTATCATTCATTATTCTGTTGAATGGTGGAATACATTGCATCAGGGTGCGACAGTAGCAAAATTTGATAAACCTTCGATGCATATCGATATGCTTATTCCGCTTCTGCTGATGGCGGTGGCGTTTAAGTTATTTTATGCGGCGGTAGTTTTGGTCAGAACAAGAAATGAAGCGTTGTATCGCGACCGTAACCGTCGCTGGGTAAGAGAGCTAATCGAGCGACTATAATGAGAAACCGTATGATGGGTAGAGCATAGATTATGAACTGGTCAGAATTTTTTAATATGGGTGGTTATGCCTTTTTTGTGTGGACGTCTTATGGGCTAACACTTTTTGTCATCGTGGCAAATATTGTTTCGCCAATATTGCAGCGTAAAAAAGTTATATCACGAATCAAACGTGCGATTAAGCGCGAAAATATTGAGCTGGCAAACCAGAAATGAATAAAAGAAGTCGTAGAAAAGTTTTAATTTTGGCCATTGTTTTTGGCGTTGCCGTGGCAACAGTATTGGGCCTGACGGCGTTTGAAGAAAACCTGTTGTATTATCATAGCCCGACTGATGTGAAAGCGGGGAAAGCGCCAATGCAACACACAATTCGAGTTGGTGGGCTGGTGGTTGATGGCAGTGTAAATCGTGCGCCGGACAGTCTAAAGATACAGTTTGATGTCACTGACAATACAGAGAGTATGAGCATCGAATATACAGGCATCCTGCCAGACCTGTTTCGCGAAGGGCAGGGTATCGTTGCCATTGGCCGCATTCAGGACGATGGTAGATTCGTTGCCCAGGAAGTACTGGCAAAACATGATGAGAACTATATGCCGCCAGAAGTTGCCGCGGCACTTGAAGCCTCGGGCAAGTCTGTCAAAGGCGCTACGGAACATAAGCCCCAGGGCGCATCTTACTAAGAGCATCTAGATAAACTACTGGCCTTAACTGATACACTTTAATAATTATGATTCCTGAACTCGGACACTTTGCTTTAATCATCGCTTTCGCTATTGCCATCGTGCAGAGCATCGTACCGCTGGTCGGCACCGCTAAAAATCAGGCAGCGCTTATATCCATGGCAAGGCCGGCGGCACTGACACAGTTATTATTTGTTGGCCTGTCCTACGCTGCATTAACGCATGCTTTCATCGTGCATGATTTTTCCGTTTTATATGTGTCGCAGCACTCAAATCTTGTGCAGCCGCTAATGTACCGTATCTCTGCGGTATGGGGTTCTCATGAAGGCTCTTTATTATTATGGACACTGATTCTTTCATTGTGGACAGTGGCAGTTGCGGTATACAGTAGAAACCTGCCTGAGATATTAATGGCGCGTGTGCTGGCTGTGATGGGAATGATCAGTACGGGTTTCATCGCATTTATGCTGTTCACCTCAAATCCTTTTGAGCGTATTTTCCCGACGCCGCTCGACGGCAATGAGTTAAATCCTTTATTGCAGGATCCCGGGCTGGTATTGCATCCGCCTCTGTTATACATGGGTTATGTCGGCTTTGCAGTCGCCTTTG
>DAOVJH010000477.1 GCA_030673345.1 Pseudomonadota bacterium | reverse complement strand
GGCCAGAAAAGTTTCACAGGCGCATACCATCGAGGCGATACTGCTTTTCATGTCAGCGGTACCGCGCGCTGTCATCACGTCGCCAGAAATAGTTGGCGTGAAGGGGTCGCTGCTCCACTGTTCAACAGGTCCTGTTGGTACAACATCGGTATGGCCGGCAAAAACAAATAATGGCGATTGCGTGCCGTATCTTGCCCAGAGATTATCGACCTCACCAAATCGCAGGTTTTCAATTTTAAAGCCTGTTTCGCCTAATCGTTCAGCAATGATTTTTTGACAGCCTAAGTCATCAGGTGTAACTGAAGGAATGCTGATGAGTTGTTTGGCGAGGTCTAGTGTGGCAGTCATTTTTGCGTATATCCTAAAGCAGTTCTTTTAATTGTTGTTTTAAATTATTTTGTTGCTCTTTCGATAGAGCCTGGTCCTGTGCTGTGCTGATGACAAAGTAATCAATTGCTTTTTCACCTGCAGTCGCAATTCTTGCATTGAGAATTTTAACCTTGCAGTCAATGAAAGCTTTAGCGATGTTGGCCAGTACACCAATGCGGTCGATGGTTTCAATTTTTATACGGGTGGCAGTGTCTTCATTTACCTTTTTAAAGCTTATAACCGTAGGTGAAGAGAAATACTTGTGCTTACTGCTGCCGGTTAGTGCAGCCTGTGTTGCATCGGTGCTATTAGTTAATCTTTCTTCCAGGCTGTGGATGATTTGCCCAGCAACTAATGACATCTCTTCGTTATTGGTATTGACGGGTGCTAAACGAAAAGTTTGCAGTGCATAACCATCGCTCGTGTTAAGCAGTTGCGCATTCACAATATCGACATCGCTCTTGCTCAAAACAGTTACTACGTCATAAAAAATATGGTCACGATCTTTCATATAGATCATCAGCTGGATACTGTTGCTGGATTCGTGTACACGTGTTTGTATCAGTGGCTTATCGAGTGTCTGCTGCTGTTTAGCTGCATGCTGTTTGGCATTGATTATAAGTGATGTATGCCAGGTGATCTGGCCATAAGTATGGCTTTGAAAATATTCTGCATTAAATGTTTCCCATAGGTCATTTGCCTGGTGAGAATCAATGCCCTGTAGTTCCAGCTTGCGTAGACTGGCCGTTTGAATTTCAGATATGTTGCTCTCTTTATCGCTCTGCTGGCTTAATCCTTTATTTATTAAAGATGCTGTTTTGTTATATAACTCACCGAGTAATTTATCTTTCCAGTCGTTCCATGTTTTAGGGTTGGTGGCACGGATGTCTGAGATGGTAAGCAGGTAGAGGTAATCAAGTCTTTCGATAGTTCCTACCAGTTCAGCAAAGGTGCTGATCACCTCAGGGTCGCTGATGTCTTTTCGCTGGGCTGTCATCGACATGATCAGGTGGCTGCTTACTAACCAGCTAACAAGTTCACTGTCTTCTTCTGGTAGGTCGTGCAGTTCACAGAATTCTTTTGCATCGACGGCGCCGAGTTCAGAGTGGTC
>DAOVJH010000300.1 GCA_030673345.1 Pseudomonadota bacterium | reverse complement strand
TCTGTTTTCCCCGTTATCTGCTGTTGCTTGCAGCTGTGTTGTTCATCAGTGCCTGTGCTGATGATGCCAACGTCGATCAGCCCGCAGAACTTGTACCGTTCTATAGTAAGCACTACCTGGATGTGGGGTGGCATAAAGCGACAGGTGAGGGTGCGGAAGAACAATATCTTTTTTTACATCCTCTGATCTTGAAAGAGATTGCAGTGACATCGAGCCGTGATGGTGTATTGAACATCATCGGCCTGAAGACTGGCGATTTCGAAGAGGATATCGAACTGGATACGACCATCAGTGCCGGCGTCGGTGGAGATGAAGATGTCTGGCTACTGGCAACCCGCGATGCCTATGTCATCGCTGTCGATGCAAAAAGCCGGAGCGAACGCTGGCGTACCCGGGTACCGACCGAAGTACTGGTAAGGCCTGTTATCTATGAAGACAGCGTTATCGTCAGAACCATCGATGGCAAGATACTCAGCCTGAATATCGATAGTGGAAAGATCCGTTGGCAGTACCAGCGAGCTATCCCTGATCTGACGCTGCGCGGTACCAGCGAGCCGGTCATAGCAAGAGGCAAAATTTTTGTCGGCCTTGCCGATGGTCGCCTGATAGCTATTTCGCCGGATAATGGCGAGGTGATATGGGACATCGCATTATCCATTCCTGCCGGGCGCTCTGAAATTCAGCGACTGGTCGATATCGATGGTGATGCACAGCTTTACGGGCGAGTGTTATATGCTTCCAGTTTTCAGGGAAGGGTTGCTGCCATCGACGTCGAGCGCGGACAATTTTTATGGGCACGTGATTTTTCAACACATACCGGTGTGCTGCTCGATGAGAAAGCCTTATATAGCAGTGACGAAAATGGCCATGTCTGGGCGCTTGACCGTTTGAATGGCGCAACTATCTGGAAGCAGGACAAGCTGGCGCATAGACAGTTAACACGTCCGACCATCATCGGTGATTACCTGGTAGTCGGTGATTTCGAGGGTTACGTACACCTGATGTCACGTTTCGATGGTCACTTCATCGCGCGTTTCCAGCTGGGACAATATGATGACCTGGGCTGGGAGTTAGGAACCGGTATCATCGTACCGCCCATCGTATTTAAGGATGACAGGATGGTGGTCGTTACACGCGGCGGTATCCTGTATGTACTTGCACTGCACGAACGTGACGATAATTTTTAACAACGTTTTATTTCATGTCAGCTAATACACTCGAACTCGTTGTCGCACTTGTTGGCCGCCCTAACGTGGGTAAGTCGACTTTATTCAATGTCCTGACCAAATCGCGCGATGCACTGGTTGCTGATTATCCCGGCCTGACGCGCGACCGCCAATATGGTCGTTTCCAGTTTAAATCATCAGAGTTCATCATCATCGACACTGGCGGTTTGAGCGGGGAGAGCGAAGAACTTGATACCCACATGGAAAAGCAGACTCGCCAGGCAGTTGCTGAGAGTGACATCATTCTTTTCATGGTCGATGCACGTGATGGCTTAACACCGGCAGATGAAGTGATCGCCGATTCTTTAAGGCGTACGGGTAAACACGTAAAACTTATCGTTAATAAAACGGACGGGCTGGACGTGCGTACTGTGGCCAGTGAGTTTTTCTCCCTGGGCCTGGGTGAACCGATTTCGATAGCGGCATCACAGAATCGCGGCATCCAGTCGATGCTGTCCAGCGTATTAAAAACATTTAAGGTCGCTGAGGTTTCAGACGGTGATATCGATCAGGGTGAAGAAGCGGCCAGTGATCAGGATGCAACGGAAGACGACTATGACAAAACCAGCAGCATAAAAGTTGCGATTATCGGCCGGCCGAATGTCGGTAAATCCACATTGGTCAACCGTTTTCTCGGTGAAGAGCGCGTCGTGGTATTCGATATGCCAGGCACCACACGCGACAGTGTATTTATCCCATTTGAACGGGATGGTAAAAAATATACTTTTATCGATACTGCGGGCGTGCGCCGTAAACGCGCCGTACATGAAGTCATCGAAAAGTTCAGTGTCATCAAATCGATGCAGGCCATCGAGCGTGCTAATGTCGTCATCATGATGATCGATGCCAGAACAGAGATCGCAGATCAGGATCTGCACCTCATCGGTTATGTGCTGGAAGCAGGGCGTGCACTGGTGCTGACCATCAACAAATGGGATGGCATGGATGATTACCAAAAGGAGCTAATCCACAAAGGTATCGATAAGCAGCTGCCCTTCGTTCGTTTTGCAGAAACATTTTTTATATCGGCATTGCATGGCTCAGGCGTCGGCAAGCTCTATGAAGCGATCGATCGTGCTTATGCTAGCGCAAGGCAAAAATACACGACCTCTGACCTCACTCGTCTTTTAGAGAAGGCCGTGCAATCTCATCAGCCGCCACTGATCAATGGCCGAAGGATAAAGTTGCGTTATGCACATCAGGGCGGAATGAATCCGCCAAGGATTATCATCCATGGCAACCAGATCAGCAAGGTGCCATCCGTGTACAAACGTTATCTGACCAACTTCTTCAGGAAAGAACTTAACTCTGTCGGTACACCGATAATGATCGAGTTTAAGGGCAGTGACAGTAATCCATTCCAGAGCAGCAAAAAGAAAAAAAGCTCTGTCAAAAAACGCAGATAATACTGTTCGAATAAACCAAAAGCGGTTTAATCAAAGCATAAATACTGCTCTTTTGGTGTCTGCAGGCGATGCTTATATCACGTAAGTATGATGTTTATCAGTGACAACGATCACATAACAAAACCACTTTCCCTTCAAAACTTCTATTTATCGTCTATATTTATTTCAGATGAAGTTAGTTTTCTACATGAAATAAGTATGAATGTTGTATATATTTCAACCTTATAGGGCAGCTGTCTGATTTATTGCTGTCAATTTGGCGTGTTTATACTTGCCAAGCACTGTTTTTGAACTATCTTCAGAATATTACAACAATAAAAGGGGAGTCCCTGAGATGAAAAAACAGTTTAACTTATTGAGTGCTGCAATCGTGGCAGTACTTGCCAGCACACCAGCACAAGCGATCCAGTTCGACGGTTTTATGACTGCAGGTGC
>DAOVJH010000442.1 GCA_030673345.1 Pseudomonadota bacterium | reverse complement strand
AGACATGAAAACCTGAAACTGGCCGATGCTGAGATTAACCTGTTTAAAGATATACCTGATGCATCGGTTTTCTCTCAAGCACATGATCTTACGGAAAAGGATATAAAATTTGCTGATACACTGTACAGTGGTGATGCTGCAAAACTGATCAATAAGGTACTCGATCATACAAAAAATCAGCATTGTCCGGACTCGAGTTACTGGGAGAGCGGGGTGCCAACGTTTATCTATGGCGGCGGCGCCCATATGGAAATCGTTCAGAACATCATTCATAGTCATGAAAATAAATCACCGCCGCATAAGATCAGGTCGATAAGATTAAATCCGCCAGAAGACCTGATGGTCGAACGTCTGCCAGAGGACAGCTACGACAGACTCTCTGTTGCCTATGGTCTGGCTTTTAAGGTTACAGAGATCGATCAGGCTGGTACAGAAAAAGCTGTCAGTAAGATCGGAACTGCTAGCGAAGCCTGAGTACACTAGCCGTTAATAAAGCAGGTCTGTCAGTTATCTCTCACCACGTTTCACCATTACCCTTGAAGACGACACTTTAAAACAATGTTTCAAATAATCCGTAACTGGCTTGATCGCCGCATCATCCGACGATCGGTCATCACGCAGTCACAGTGGGATAGTGCGTTTGCTTTATTGCCGTTATTGGCTGGTTACACTGCTGAGGAAAAAAATTCCTTGCGTAAGCTGGCTATCCTGTTTTTGCATCATAAGATATTCGAAGGCGCTGATGGCCTGGTCGTGACACCGCCGATGACCTTGATCATCGCTCTGCAAGCCTGTATCCCGGTTTTGAAACTTGGTCTTGATGGTTATGAAGGCTGGGTATCGGTGATCGTTTATCCTGCCGGTTTTGCACCCGAACGGGTTGTTATGGATGAATTTGGTGTACAGCACAGGGTACAATCAAGTCTATCGGGCGAAGCCTGGCAGCGCGGTCCTGTGGTCCTGGCCTGGAATGATACTGAGCACGCCGGCATCATCGATGGCCATAATCTGGTGATTCACGAGTTTGCGCATAAACTTGATATGCAGACAGGTAATGCCAATGGTTTTCCGCCATTACATGCCGATATGAGCTCAGCTGAATGGTTCGAGGTCTTCAGTGAAGGTTTTAAAGATTTTGAGCGTCGCTGCAGCCATGGAAAACGTATTAAGATTGACTGTTATGGCGCTGCTTCACCGGCTGAATATTTTGCAGTGATGAGCGAAGTGTTCTTCGAGCGGCCCGAAGTGGTGTTACAGTATTACCCGGATGTTTATGATCAACTACGGCTGTTTTATCGACAGGATCCGTTGGTCAGAATGTCCCGTAAAAAAACTAAATGAATTTAATTCTTTAACAGTCAGTTACACAAAAATATATGAGCAAGCTTCTAAAAGAATGGACGCCTTCGACTGCAGCCATCGACCTGATCAAGCTCAATGGCATCGAAGATGAGCAGATCGAGCGATCTCTGGCTTACCTGAATGCACAGGAATCGCTGGCAGATATCGATGATGTAGACGGTTACGATAACTGGAATGCGTTTTTCATCATGTTTTGTGTGAAAGCAAATAAACCTCCGCTTAATTAGAGAGAGCCGACTCGACGAATGAATTTTATTAAAGATAATTATCCGAAGATTATTGTTACGGTATTGCTGTTGCTGCTGGCTTTTTTTTCAGTTTCAAAGTTAATCGATGCATTTTCCTTCGATACCTTCGGCGAACAATATACGGATGAGGGTTTTACCCGTTCCTTAACGGCTTTCGGTATAGCGAAAGGCCTCAATGGACTGATATCGGTCGTCCAGGGAACAGAGGTTGCTGTCGAACCGGTCGGTGTGGGTGTGATACTGACGCCGGGCCAGATCCTCGACCCGGTGAATGATCTGATCGAGCGTTTTTCCTGGGT
>DAOVJH010000234.1 GCA_030673345.1 Pseudomonadota bacterium | reverse complement strand
TTTTCTTTTGACTTACCTTCCGCCTTAGACGAGCCATTGAGGTGGTGCTGTTGCCATGGGCTTTCTGTGAAAACTGTCTGAGCGTTTTCTGCGAGTTTTTTCACAGCATGGCAACAGCACCACCTCAATGGGGACCCCTGCGCTTTTTGCAGGGGCGAAGGCGTAGCGGCGGCCTTTTTTGGGTACTTTTTTTGGCTGCAGAAAAAAAGTGCCTCGCCCGCGGTGCGAATACCGCAATGCCTAAATATAGTACCCAAGTAAATATTGCTCAACCTCACCACAACTCAAACAACTTCAGCTAAACCTAAAACAAGATCGCGGAACGAGATTCCGCTCCTACAGGTGAGCACATCGCGCGCAATGTGAGTGTAAATGTATATAAAGAAAAACAGAAAATCCCACGCAGAAGCATGAGAAAAAAACTATCGAATCCAGCCACGCTCACTGGCATCAAGAAAATCCAGCATCATCCGAACATTCTCATCCTGCTGCGCAATCTCCTCAACTTTTTCCAGTGCAACTTTATGCGAACAACTAGACTTGATCAGCAGTTTAAAAGCATCCTGCAAAGCACGGATGCTCTCTGGTGAAAAATTACGTCTCTTGAGACCTTCTTTATTAATGCCGACCGCACGCGCTCGATTACCGGCAACAGTGAAAAACGGCAATACGTCTCGGTCGATCGCAGTAGAAAAACCAGTAAAAGCATGTGCGCCGATACGGGTAAACTGATGGACTGTGGTATAACCACCGAGGATGACAAAATCTTCTACGATGACATGTCCTGCTAAAGCGGTTGCATTCGCCAGTATGACATTGTTACCGACGATACAGTCATGCGCAACGTGTACGCTGACCATCAACAGATTATCATTGCCGATCTTTGTTACGTTACCACCGCCGGGTGTCCCGCGATGTATGTTTACATATTCGCGGATGGTATTACGATCACCGATAACAAGCTCTGTTGGCTCGTCATCAAATTTTAAGTCCTGCGGTTTTTCCCCAACAGATGCAAACTGAAAGATACGATTATCTTTACCAATTTTTGTTGGCCCGTTGATGACAACATGTGAAGCAACCGTGGTCCCAGAACCAATTTCTACGTCGGCACCAATTACAGTAAAAGGCCCGATGCTTACATCATCAGCAATTTTTGCAGAAGGATCAACAATCGCTTGCGGATGAATCATTATTTATCGTTGTCTTTTGGCGCTGCCGCACACAACAGATTTGCTGCTGTGCATAGCTCACCATCCACACTGGCTTCACAAGAGAATTTCCAGATCACTTTTGAGCGACGCTCTATTTTTGCCTTTAATAATAATTGGTCACCGGGGACGACCTGACGTTTAAACCTGACGTTATCTACGCCAACTAACATGTATAAAAGATCGTCGCTGGGTTCTTCGCTCATCGTACGAAACCCTAATAGACCCGTGGCCTGGGCTAATGCCTCAATAATTAATACGCCTGGCATAATAGCCTGATTTGGAAAATGACCTGTGAACTGCGGCTCATTAACCGTAATGTTTTTGATTGCGGTAATTGTCTCACCGGGTACACATTCGATTACACGGTCTACCAGTAGAAAAGGATACCTGTGCGGTAAAAACCTTCTAATTTCTTCTATGTACATTTCACTCAAGGGGTCTCTCCTGCTGCTATCACGACTATTCTTACCGAAGATAAAAAACGGTACAGTATTTATTTGCTAACGAATCTTCCGTGATAAAAGCCATCATGACTGACTTTCTCTTTCCAGTTTTTTGAGGCGTTTGGCGATTTCATCAAGATGCCTGAAACGCAGAGCATTTTTTCTCCAGTTTTTCGTTGTATCGACGAGCACACCGGATGAGTATGAACCAGACGCTTCTAATGATGCTGTAACAACTGTCCGTCCTGTCAGCATGACATTATCGCCTATCTCTATGTTATCTCGAATAGAGACGCCGCCACCGAACAAACAATATTCACCGACGACTGTTGAGCCGGCAATACCGGACTGTGCTGACATGACAGTATGCTTGCCTATCACCACATTATGTCCAACCTGGACCAGGTTATCGATTTTAACACCATCATGAATAACCGTGTCACGTAAAGCACCACGGTCTATCGTAGAGTTAGCGCCAATTTCGACATCATCACCAATTCTTACATTACCGATCTGAGGCACTTTGACATAAGCATCACCATCCCTCTCATAACCAAATCCGTCAGCACCGATGACAACACCAGAGAAAAATATACAATTACTTCCTATCAGCGTGTTATGCCCTATCGATACATTAGGATGGATAACGGTATTGTCACCGATCTCCACGTCATTCGATATGACGCAACCGGCACCGATCTGTACATTACTTCCCAATATTACGCCAGACTGTATAACAGCATTCTGGCCGATATAAACTGACGCTGGTACCGTTACATCAGCTGCAACAACAGCGCCTTCTGAAACACCACAGTCATGTCTTTTTTCGGGATTTAATAGCGCGGTAGCTCTAACAAAGGCTAAACGCGGATTATCTGCAACTAGCACTGGCTTAACACTATCTTCCATCCATTGCTCTTTGAGAATTATCGCAGAAGCATTTGTCGTGGCAAGTTTATCGAGATATTTCGGGTTATAGATAAACGCAAGATCACCTTCTTCGGCAGCATCCAGATCAGAGACATTCTCGATCAGACAGTCCTCGCCGTACAATCTGCAGCTTATGCTATCAGCAAGTTCAGACAGTTTTATTGCCATGGTTTTATCAGGCTATGGTTTATCTAAAGGATTACTTTTTCTTCTTGAATGCGGATTTCATTTTATCCAGAACTTTGTTGGTAATGTCCAGCTTAGGTGATGAAAAAGCCACGCCTTCACTTAATACCAGGTCATATTTACCTTTCTTGGCGATATCATCGATGATGCCACGAACCTGTGTTTGCAATACAGCCAGTTCCTGGTTACGCACGGTACCGACTTCCTGTGTTAACACAGCTTCTTGTTGTTTTAACTTCTGTATATTCATGATGATCTCTTTTTTCAGATCATTCAGTTTATCTTCTGTCATCACCAGTTCGTTACGCTTGTAATTTTCCTGCATCTTGGTGATTTCTTTTTCTGCTTTCTGTAGCTCATCTCGCTGCGGACCAAACCGTTCCAGCATAGAAGTGTTCACAGCATCGACCTGTGGTGCTTCAGTTAAAATTCTTTCTACACTGACGACACCGATCTTCAAGTCAGCGGCCGTTGCAGTTGCTGACATCAACCCTGACAATAATATTAAACCTAAAACTAATTTTTTCACTTTTGTTTTCTCCTTAGAAGAATGAACCAATACTAAACTGGAATGCTCGTAATCTATCGCCGTAATCATCAACAAACGGAAGCCCTGTAGCCGGATCAATAGCACCGGTGGCAGATTGATTATTGATGGTCTCAGCATAACTAAACCGTAATGGACCTATCGGTGATATCCACACCAGCGACAGACCATACGAACTTCTTAACTGATCAGCCTGAAAGCCATTTTCACCGACAGGTGCATTATAGGTATGAAAATTATCTAAAAATACATTACCTACATCAAGAAACAGACTCAGACGCACCGAACTTGGCGGTTTCTCGACAAATGGTATAGGAAATATGTAGTCTGCGCCAGCAGTAACACGCATATTACCGCCGACAGCAAAGCCTGATACAGGGTCGCGTGGACCTAATGTAT
>DAOVJH010000127.1 GCA_030673345.1 Pseudomonadota bacterium | reverse complement strand
GCTCAGCCGCACTGGACCTTGCCTGGCTGGCCGCTGGCCGTATCGATGGTTTCTGGGAATTCAACCTGAAAGCATGGGATATCGCTGCTGGCGCACTCATCGTAAGAGAAGCCGGCGGTATCGTCAGCGATTTTGAGAATAAAGACGGGTATCTGGAAAGCGGTGACATCATCGCCGCCGCACCCAAAGTTTTTCCTGAGATGATAAAGATCATTCAGGAAAAAGTTGCTAACAGTAATTACCTTAAATAATAACTGCCTGCTTACGGCCATAAGCAGACACTGCTTTTCAGTCCCTTCTCCCTCTGGGAGAAGGTTAGGATGAGGGCGTTTTTGTTGATACCCTCACCCCGGCCCTCTCCCAGAGGGAGAGGGTGAATAGTGAACGCTTATGTCTCCTTTGGCTCAACAGCAGCCACTCTGATTCAAGAACTGAAAATTATTCACTTTTTACTGCTTTTCCGCCCACTCTGACTTCGTATAAGCTTTGATGGTCAGAGCATGAATCGCCCCACTCTGGATATGTTCATTCACCAGCGCATAAACCATCTTCTGTTCAGCCACCATCGTTTTACCTTCAAACTCATCTGACACAACGATTGCGGTATACTTACTGCCGTCCGCTGTTACCGTAGCTTCACAGCCATCTATACCAGCTTCGATAATACTTTTTACTTCACTTGTTTCCATAACACTCTCAAGACGATAAATTATTGCGATATGTTACAACGCCAGCATGATTTTGACACCCTACTTTCAGTAGCGGAATTATAATTATTATGTTCAACCAGATAGTACTGCTGTGCCGCCCGGGTTTCGAGAAAGAATGTGCCGGTGAGATCATGGAGCAGGCCAATCAACAGTCGTTTCCAGCTTACATCCAAACCAATGAATCATCAGCTTACGTGTCCCTGGTTAGCAGTAGTGAATTAAACACTCATGACCTGATAACAAAAATCAATTTTCAGCAGTTAATTTTTACCCGCCAATGGTTCGCCTGCGATAAAAACCCACTCAGTTTGCCAGAGACTAATCGGATACCAGACATCCTTGACGCAATAAAAGGCTTCGCTGATACTTTTGCTGATGTAGAACTGGATTACCCTGATACTAACGAAGGGAAATCACTCAGCAAATTCTGCAAACAGTTCAGGCCGCATCTTGTCAGTGCTCTAAAAAAGAACTGTTTATTATCTGCTCATGCAAGATGGTGCTTACACCTGTTCTTTACCGACTCGCTCCACGTAACCATTGGCATTGCTCCGATCGATAACAGTTCAGCTGACAACATGGGCATCATGCGGTTAAAAATGCCGGGAAAAGCACCAAGCCGTTCCACACTAAAAATGGAAGAAGCCATACACTGGTTCCTATCACCACAGCAACAAACAACATTAATAAAAAACGGCATGACGGTGGTTGATCTGGGTGCAGCCCCAGGTGGCTGGACGTGGCAATTCGTAAAGCGCGACTGCCTGGTCACTGCCAT
Organism: Pseudomonadota bacterium; assembly: GCA_030673345.1. GTDB lineage: Bacteria > Pseudomonadota > Gammaproteobacteria > SZUA-229 > SZUA-229. The sequence continues at coordinate 3,774 of DAOVJH010000127.1, read as the reverse complement.
CGACAATGGCCCTATGGATGACGAGCTGATGAAAACCGGCATGGTCGAACATCTAAGAACCGATGCCTTTACCTACGCGCCGAAGAAACAGGTCGACTGGCTGGTCTGCGACATGGCCGAAAGACCGCTGCATGTCAGCCGTTTGATCGCTCGCTGGTTGAGCAACAGGCAATGCACACATGCGATATTCAATTTAAAACTGCCGATGAAAAAACGCCTGGCAACGGTGCATGAATGCATCGACCTGCTCCATCAAAACCTGACAGAAGCGAACATCAAACACACTATTCAGGCAAAACACCTGTATCACGACCGCGAAGAGATAACGGTCTGCATAACGACTGAAAAATAAATACCCACATATAAATCGTTATTATTTTTTCAGATTCGACAACAGACTTAACATTTGGTCAAATACAAGCAACTTAACCTTCATAAAAAAACTATGCAAAGCAAAGCTTTAAAACCCGAAGAATACTTCATCAAAGATGAACCTTATTACCAGTCCGTCGGTGATGAGATCGCCATCTTTGAAGCCGCCTATAAACAGGCGTTGCCGATTTTATTAAAAGGCCCAACTGGCTGTGGCAAAACACGGTTTATGGAACACATGGCATGGCGCCTCAAGCGGCCACTGATTACCGTTTCCTGCCATGATGATCTAACTGCTTCTGACCTTGTCGGCCGATTTCTAATCTCCGGTGGTGAGACGGTCTGGGTCGACGGCCCACTCGCACGCTCGGTACGCAACGGCGCCATCTGTTACCTTGACGAGATCGTCGAAGCACGCAAAGACACTACCGTGGTAATCCACCCGCTGGCTGATGACCGCCGCGTATTACCCATGGAAAAAGTTGGCGAAATAATTGAAGCAACACCAGACTTTTGTTTGGCTATCTCATACAACCCGGGTTATCAGAGCGTGATGAAGGACTTGAAGCAAAGCACGCGTCAGCGTTTTGTTGCGCTCGAGTTTGATTACCCCGATGCTGCCTTAGAAGCCGAGATCATTATCAAAGAAACCGGTATCGATGCTGCCACGGCTGGTCACCTGGTCAAGTTTGCACACATGACACGCGACCTCAAAGGCAGCGGACTGGATGAAGGCGCTTCCACACGGTTACTGGTTCATGCCGCAAAACTAATCCACGAAGGTATTTCACCTGTCACCGCCTGCAAGACGGCTATCTCGCAGGCCATCACAGACGATGCTGACATGATGGTTGCCATGCACGAATTATCATCTTCATTGTTTTAAAGCTGCTAGAGCAAAACCTGTAAAACATGCCCCGTCCCGCGCTTACCTTCGAAGAGATCATCAGCTTACTCGATGTTTACTACGATGCTGAATTCACTTTTATCAAAAGTGAAGATGCCACAGAGCTCATCGTTAAGCAGCCACGAAGCACTCAGGATTTCATCTTAAACCTGTGCAAACGCATCGCTGCCACCAATGAGGAACTGGCATTTCAGTTTACCCTGAACTCAATAAGGGCACTGGAATCCATGGATCAGCATATGGTCGAAGCATGGGCCATGACGGCAACAGACAACTACGACCGCAAAGGCCTCACCCCTGCGATGTCCGTTATACGTGACCTGGATAATTACGTTCATACTGCGCACATAAATGCCTGTGGCGCAGTATTAGACGAAGAGATATCTGTATTATTACCGTTTGTTCAAGGCCTTTCCGGAAGAAAGCTAAAAATAGCCGAAGCAGAAGACAACCTCGCTTACACCGATACCGAAACAATATTTCTTCCGGCAATCACAGCCCTGCTGGAAGAATCAAAAGATAATTTTTTAATCTACAAAGCGACGGTCGCCTTTCTCTGGGCTCAGATTCAGTTTGGCACTTTTCGTCTGCCGTTCCACGAGGTACTTGATTGCAAAGACCCGGAACTGCAATTAAAAAAGATAACAGCACTGGAAACGGTTCGCCTGGAAGCATACATCAAGCGTGAACTCCCCGGCCTGTATCGTGACATGCAGATACTGAAACAGAAAACGGCAGATAACAATACACAGACACATCATGATAACTGGCAAAAGGTAATAGACAAACTATCCGCTGAAAATGCTGACATCGACGACACCTTGCATTGCCTGTCATTGATCGATGACACACAGTTTCCGGTGTCCTGTTGTTACCAGGGGGTATTAAAGCTTGACCAGGTCGCCGACGTCATGCAGAAACGTATCGAAAAAGAAAAGGCCTATTTTCGGATCACGCTAAGCGAAATGGCCAAAGAGTCGATGAAGAAAAACAGCGACACACCAGATGAAGAACCTGAGGTCGATAGCGATACTACCTTTGCTGTCAGAAATAATGATAGTAACGAAAACGAACAACAGACAAACCCGGGCATTATCGAACTGGAACTCGAAGGCGAACTGATCGCTATACCCGACCACGTCAAACAACTGATGACCTCCATCGTTGTCGATTTTGGTGAGATTCCACCGGAACATCTTCATGCCGCCGGCCCCGGCGAATACGACCTAAAAAAATACGAAGAAGATATACTCAACCCGAATGACGTCTGGCAAGGCACATATCATGAAGAAGGAGCAGAGTTATACAACGAGTGGAATTTCAAGCGTCAGCATTATCATAAGAACTGGTGCGTATTGCGCGAGCTTGAGACCGAACCAAAATACGATGATTTCGTAACAGATACCCTGGAAAAACACAAAGGCCTGTTAAAAAGTTTACGCCGTACTTTTGAAATATTGCGGGGTGAAGATAAGTTACTTAAAAAACAGGTTCATGGAGATGATATAGATATCGATGCACTAGTTGAAGCTTACGGCGATGTTAAGAGCGGCATGGAGATGACCGATCGCCTGTTCACCAAGATGCACAAAGAAGAAAGAAACGTCGCCGTCATGTTCATGGTCGATATGAGCGGCTCGACCAAAGGCTGGATCAATGAAGCAGAACGTGAATCATTAATCCTGCTTTCTGAAGTGATACAGATACTGGGTGACCGCTTCGCTATCTACGGTTTTTCCGGCGTAACCCGTACACGGTGCGAGTTATACAAGATAAAATCTTTTGAAGAAGAATATAACGATGAGATCAAGGGCCGCATCTCAAACATACAGCCTAAAGATTACACACGCATGGGCGTATTCATCCGACATATGACCCGTATATTTAACGATATAGAAGCATCGACAAAATTACTGATCACACTGTCCGACGGCAAACCCGATGATTATGACACCTATCGCGGTGAATACGGTGTGGAAGATACCCGGCAGGCATTATATGAAGCACATCGTGATGGCATCCATTCTTACTGTATAACGATCGATGAAGAGGCACGTGATTATCTACCACATATGTATGGTGCCGCGAATTATTCTGTTATTAGTGATGTGGCACAGTTACCACTTAAGGTTTCTGATATTTACCGAAGGCTTACGACGTGACTGCGTCAAATGGAAAATGGAAAATGGAAAATTTTATGTCATCCTGAACGATAGTGAAGGATCTTGTACACCATTATTATAAATACTAAAGCTAAGATCTATCGCTGACGCTCAAGATGACAAGAACTTGTTAAACTTGTTATTTTCGTTCACTTGCGGAAAACTCGAAAGGAATAACACATGACAAACTCGATCTACTGGTATGACTATGAAACTTTTGGCATTGATCCCAAATATGATCGCCTGTCACAGTTTGCCGGCATTCGCACGGACGAGGACTTAAACATCATCAGTGATCCGCTGACCTTATATTGCAAACCTGCTGATGACTGT